>QIDW01000378.1 GCA_003230435.1 Acidimicrobiia bacterium
CAAGTGCTTCAGCGAGCTCAGAGGCGGCCAGCTCATGGGATCCACCTCGCCGACGCTCGATGGCGGAATTGAGCAGATCCTCGAATCGATACGCATCAATGGTCGACCTGTCGGCGTTGAGGACATAACCCGAGCCGGTTGTCTCGATATCCACAGCTCCGCTGAGTTGGCGACGCAATCTGGAGACATGGGAGCGAAGAGTCTTGGCGGCGGTGGGCGGCGGGTGATCGCCCCATAACTCCTCGGCGATCACATCGGCAGAAACAGCCGTGCCTGCGTTGACGACCAACAGCGCCAGAAGCGCCTCTTCCTTTCGGCCGCGGACCTGGATGGGCCCGTCGCCTCCCTCTACCTCGAGGGGTCCGAGGATTCGGAGGTCCATCGCGCAAGCGTACCCGCTTGCTTTTGGGGGTTCAGGAGGTGAGCACTGCGTGCACCTGAAGCCTGGGGCTCCTAGTTCTCCCGAACCGGACGGAATCGAATGAATGGAGCGGTGTCCACCCATCTGGGGAGACTTGCGTCAACCTTCTCCGGCTCCGACCCCCAGCTTTCGATGAGGGCACGCCGCAGGATCTTTGCCCTCTCTTCGCGATCGGGCTCGGGCTCACCGACAACCTGAACGTCCGCGGTCACGCCCTTCTTGAGGTGCAGCGTGAACTCGGGATTCCAGTCACGGGGTCTGACGGGTTTTCCCGTCAAGTAGTAGGCACCGTCAAAATGGTGAAAGTAGATCTCGATGCGGCGCTCTTCGCCGGTCTTCCGCCCAATCGTGGTGATGTCGGCGATTCCGCCGCGGTCCATGGCTTCTTTAACTGCTGATTCCATGCTCCTGCCCAACCGCCGTGCCACAACGTGTGTTCCCCGCAAGCAAGTTGGCGATCGATGGGTCAGCCAGCCGGCGCTGGGCTCATTCCGCGCGGCCAAAAGATCACATGCGACCCGCCATGCATTAGGAACGCGTTTCGCGGCGCTGAGCTTCGGCCACGGCGATGGCGGTCATGTTGACGACGTCGTTGACCGAGGCGTCACGCTGGAGGACGTGAACCGTCTTGGAGAGCCCGCTGAGGATCGGGCCGATCACTTCGGCTCCGGCGAGTCGGTTCAGCAGCTTGTAGGACGCGTTGGCAGCGGTCAGGTTCGGGAACACCAGCACATTGGCGGTTTCGGTTAGTGAGCCACCTGGGCGTCTTTGCTCGAGCAACTCGCTCACCACGGCCGAGTCGGCCTGCATCTCTCCATCGACCGGGACGTCTGGCCGGGCTCTCTTGAACAGCTCCAACGCCTTGCGCACCCTGGCAGGCTCTTCTCCTCCGGCGTAACTGATAAAAGCGACGCGTGGGTCACGGTGGAAGTCTTTCTCCGCTGTCTCGGTCGCGGCCAACGCGATCTCTGCAAGTTGCTCGGCAGTTGGCTCGATGTTCACCGCACAATCAGCGAAGAAGAAGGGAGCCCCTCCCACAACCACCATGTATACAGACGAGACAACCGACCGTCCTTTTTCGACGTTGAGAACCTGGAGAGCGGGCCTGATCGTCTCCGGGTAGTAGGTGGTGAGGCCACCGAGGACGGCGTCGGCCGCACCCTCTCGCTCGGCCACCTGCCGCTCTGCTTCATGAAGTGACAGACCTCTCCCACGTCGCAGTTCCTCCAGCACCGTCGCATACCGCAAACGGTCTGAATCCTCTGAGACTGGATCGACGACCTCCATCCCATCGATGGAGATGCCGGCGTCCGACGCGAGAAACTCGATCCTCTCTCGGTCCCCCAAGAGAATCGGGCTGCCTATTCCTTCATCGGCGACACGCCTCGCAGCCCGAATGATTCTCAGGTCGTGGGCGTGCGGATAGGCCACCCGTTTGGGCTGCTCCATTGCTCGGGTGGTGATGGAAGTGATCAATCCATAGGACGCACGGAACCTGGCATGCAGCTGTGCGCGGTAAGCGTCGAAGTCGGTGATCGGGGCTCCGGCGAGTCCCTCGTCGATCGCAGCTTTGGCCACAGCTGGAGCAACCGTCCAGAGGACTCTCGGATCGAAAGGCTTGGGGATCAGGTACTCGGTCCCAAAGGAGAGCCGATCCATGTCATAGGCGCCTAGGACCGAATCCGGGACGGGTTCCCGGGCCAGGTCGGCCAGACCCCTGGCGGCGGCGACTTTCATTCCCTCCGAAACACCCCTTGCCCGCACGTCGAGAGCGCCCCGAAAAATGAAGGGGAAGCCGAGAACATTGTTGACCTGATTCGGATAGTCGCTTCGACCGGTGGCCATGACGACATCATCCCGGGCTGCCTTGGCATCGGGGTACGTGATTTCGGGATCGGGGTTGGCGAGGGCGAACACGATGGGTCGGTCAGCCATGGACCGAACCATTTCCTTGGAGACTGTCCCGGCGACAGAAACGCCCACGAATGCGTCTGCGCCCTCCATGACGTCGTCGAGAGTCCTGGCTTCCGTCTCGACCGCGAACTCGCGTTTGATGTCGTTGAGGTCGTCCCTCCCATCGTGAATCACACCCCGTGAGTCGGTCATGACGATGTTGGCGGGATCTACTCCGAGTTCGATGAAGAAACGCGCAGTAGCCACACCTGCTGCTCCGGCTCCTGAGAACACGACGTTCGTCTCCGCAATGTCGCGCCCGGTCAGGTCGAGTGCGTTGAGGAAGGCCGCCCCGCTGATGATGGCCGTGCCGTGCTGGTCGTCATGGAATACAGGGATGTCGAGGCGCTCACGGAGGGTCTCCTCGATGTAGAAGCACTCCGGCGCTTTGATGTCTTCGAGGTTGATTCCTCCGACTGTCGGGGCGAGCAGCTCACAGAAACGGATCACGTCCTCGGGGTCCGGGGCATCGATCTCGAGATCAAAGACATCGATGTCGGCAAACCGTTTGAAGAGAACTGCCTTTCCCTCCATCACGGGTTTGCCGGCCAGAGCCCCGATGTTGCCCAAGCCCAGAACGGCGGTGCCATTGGAAACAACGGCGACGAGGTTGCCACGGTTCGTATATCGGAACGCCGCGTCAGGGTCGTCAGCTATTGCCAGACAGGGCTCAGCCACCCCAGGCGTGTAGGCAAGACTGAGGTCTGACTGAGTGGCGGTGGGTTTGGTGGAGCGAATCTCCAACTTCCCCGGACGGGGCTTCTCGTGGTATTCGAGCGCCTCGGAGAAGTGCGGTTTATTGGCCATGCGTCGCACCCTATCGACCCTTGTGCCTCCTTCCGAAAGCGGGACTGACGGCGTCTATCACCGCCGGTGAGGAGTTTTAGAATTCCGAGTCGACCTTGGCCTGGTGTCCTGCGAGAATCTAAGGCACATGCTTGAAACGGATCTGCCTATTTTCCACGAGAACGGATACAAGGTCATGGGCGGCTGGCGCGTTGGTCAAACCCCTGAAGATGCAACCACACGCTCCGGCCTCCTGGTACCCGTCGGCACAAAGGACGGAAACGACGCACTGGCGCTCGTCGACGTCCTGACCGGCCAGCGCTTCTGGGCTGTCCCCACGGGCGCCTGGCGATTTATCTGGCCTCCAAATGGCAAGCCGGTCATCGCGGTCCGGGAGTCTCAGATCATCGCCGAGGAGGAGCTCGAACACGTCGGCGACGAGGGCCAGTATCTCTAGTCCGACTAATCACGCCGCATCCCAGAGACGTCGGGACAATCATCAGACCGCCCGACAGGGCTCCATCTGATGACCCAAGAACACCTTTCCCGACGAGGCCGACGCCTCACAGCAACAGTCACCGACCTCGATGTCGCGGTCCAGCGCGCTTTTCTCATTGGTGTTCAGCTGCCGGGCATGACCGCAGCCGACGAGGAACGGTCTCTCGACGAGCTCTCGTTGCTCACGGATACGGCAGGTTCAGACCCAGTCGATCGGGAACTCGTCAAGCGCGAGCGCATCAATCCGGCTACCTACATCGGATCCGGCAAGGCAAGTGGGCTGGCAAACCTGACGACAGCCCTCGATATCGATGTTGTCGTTTTTGACCACCCTCTCACCCCCGCACAGCAGCGCAACTTGCAGCACACGTTCCACTGCGACGTCGTGGACCGAGAGGCGTTGATCCTCGACATCTTCGCTCAGCACGCAACCTCCAAGGTCGGTGCACTCCAGGTGGAGCTCGCTCTGCTTCGCTACAACCTCCCGCGCCTTCGTGGTCATGGCGTGGTCCTGTCCCAACAGGGCGCCGGCATCGGAACCCGGGGCCCCGGCGAAACCAAGCTGGAAACGGACCGGCGACGCATCTTGCAGCGAATCTCGAAACTCGAGAGAGAACTCAAGACCGCTGCGGGCCACCGCGAGACGCAGCGGAAACAGCGACGGAAATCTGAGATTCCCCAGGTCGCGATCGTCGGTTACACCAATGCCGGCAAGTCCACCCTCCTCAACGCGCTAACCGACGCCGACGCCCTCGTGGAGGATCGCCTCTTTGCCACCCTCGACCCGACGGTCCGGCGACTCGACCTTTCCGACAACCAGGCTGTCCTGCTCGCTGACACCGTCGGGTTTGTGCGGCGACTCCCCCATGGCCTCATTGAGTCGTTCCAGTCCACCCTGGCCGAGGCCAATGAAGCCGACCTCCTGATTCATCTAGTGGACGCCACCGACGACCAGCCGACCGGTCAGATTGCAGCGGTCCGCGAGGTGCTCGAGGAGATCAATGCGAACGAGATTCCCGAGCTTCTCGTATTCAACAAAGTCGATGCCCTCTCAGACGTTCAACTCAGCCGCGTTGAGAACCTCTATCCGAATGCCGTTCATATCTCCGCCCTCCTTGGCCAAGGTCTGGACAAACTGGTCTCGACTTTGGCTGAAGCGGTCGCCCGTCAGATGGTGACTCTCACACTGTCAGTCCCCTACGATCGCGGCGACGTCGTAGCCGCCGCCCATCGCCTCGGCAATGTCATCGAAGAAAAACACGACGACCATGGAACGGTTCTCGATGTTCGGGTTCCGGCCCCCATGACGGCCCAGTTCATGGAGTTCTCCCGCTAGAAGTGCTGATTGGTTCGCTAGGAGCCCGCTGAGCAATGCATGTCACCCATCTCGACGACCAGTCATCGCCACTCGCGGTGTCCTCGGCTTCACCATTCCGCCACAAGGAGTGGCGAAACCTCGTCCTTGCGACTGGCGCGCCTGGCCGCCGATCTGAGCAACGGCACTACTCAGCAGACTCCTAGTCGACGAGTGTTGCGGCGCCGACGATTCCTGCATTGTTGGCGAACTCGGCCGGGACAACAGGCAGGGAAGTGTCGATTTTGCTGTCCCACCGGTCCCACTTTCGGGAGATCCCACCCCCGATCGCGATCAACTGCGGAGCGAAAACAGAATTCACATGGGCGAGGTAGCGATTGGTCCTCGCCCCCCACTCATCCCACGAGAGACCCTCCAGTTTCCTCGACCTGGCGGAGAAGTGGTATTCGGCCCGAGCGTGCCCCTCCAATTCCAGACCTCCAAGCTCAACATTGCGAACCAGCTCTCCATCCACCAGGAGGCCGCTGCCTATCCCGCTACCAAAGGTGAGGACAATCACTAGTCCGGAAACACCTCTCGCCACGCCGTAACGCGCCTCGCAGAGGGCAGCTGCGTCAGCGTCGTTGACTATGGCCACCTCCGAGCCGGTCTTCGATCTGAACAATTCGCCGGCGTCTACACCAACCCATGATCCGTCTATGTTGCTGGCCGTCGATATCACGTCGTTGGTCACCACCGCCGGTAAACCGATGCCGATCGGGCCGGCGTAGTCGAGATCTCCAACCAGGCTCGCAACGGCATCTCCGATTCGCTCAGGAGTCCCGGGCTCGGGAGTCTCGATTCTCAGGCGATCACCAACCAGGGAACCACCCTCGAGGTCTACCAAGGCGCCCTTGATGGCGGAACCACCGATGTCGATACCTAGGCGTATGTGGCTCAATGTGCGGCAAGGCTAAGCGGACCTTGCGGAAGTAGATAGCCTCAGGCTGTGACTAGGAGCCCGCCCGCTGACATCGGAGTCGTTGGCCTCGCTGTGATGGGAGCCAACCTCGCCCTCAATCTTGCCGACGCCGGCAACAAGGTCGCCGTGTACAACCGGACCACCTCGGTGACCGACGACTTCATGGCCGGTCCGGCCGCCAACATGGGCTTCGCTCCTGCGGCAACTCTCGAGGAACTCATCGGCCAACTCGGCTCACCTCGCGTCGTTCTTCTCATGGTGAAGGCGGGAGCACCGGTCGATGCCGTCATCGGAGAGCTCGTTCCGCTGCTCGACAACGGAGACATCATCATCGACGGCGGCAACTCGAGGTTCACCGACACCGAGCGTCGATACAAGGATCTGTCAGAACAGGGGATCAGATATCTCGGAGTTGGGATCTCCGGGGGTGAGGAAGGTGCCCGCCACGGACCGTCGATAATGCCAGGCGG
>QIDW01000036.1 GCA_003230435.1 Acidimicrobiia bacterium
ATCAGACCTGACTTGTTCAGACCATCGGGGTTCATCTGCTTCGCCCTCCACAGCAGAGCAAGCGACCTTCCGTAACTGGCTGAGGTGCGAATATCTCTCTGCAACCGCAGCACCGTCTCGGTGTTGTGGTTGAGTACTTCTGGTCGGGCATCCATCACCGTCTGCAGCGCCTCACGATCACCCTTGAAGTCGGGGATGAGCACCTCTATCTCGGTGTTCGGCGACCTTCGACGTGACTCGGTGATTGTTCTGGCAAAGATGTCCGCTCCCCCATCGTCGAGATCGTCACGGTTGACCGATGTGATCACCGCATGTTTCAGACCCATCTTCTCGATCGCCTCTGCGGCACGGAACGGCTCGAAAACGTCGTACTCAGTCGGCTTGCCCGTGGTCACGTTGCAGAACGAGCACGCCCTGGTGCACTTGTCGCCGAGGATCATCAGAGTCGCTGTGCCCATCCCCCAGCACTCGTAGATGTTGGGGCAGTTGGCCTCCTCGCAGACCGTGTTCAACTCGAGCCCACGCATCAGCTTTTTCAGCTCGAGATAGTCGCCGTCGAGACGAGCCGTCACCTTCATCCACTTGGGTCGCACCGGCTCGCCGGGAAGACGGCCATTCACGAGGACTGGCTCCTCAGCCCGCTTCTCCGGAGAGAAGGTGCCCGCCTCGAGCAGGCGATCGACTTCGAACGACGAAACCCTCCCCTGCCCGCGGGCAAAGGCGGCCAACTGCGTCTCGGACTCGGAGTATCCGAAAACCTCTTCGAAGTGCGGGACGAAAGCCTCAACGGCCTCCTCCAGAATCACCTTCCGGCCGGCAAGCTCCGAAAGCGAGGTCACCGATCGATCCGATATCCCACACGGATTCATCATCTCGAAATAGCCCATTTTGGGATGCAGGTTGAGCGCGAATCCGTGCATCGTCACCTTGCGTGAGACACGGACCCCGATCGCTGCCACCTTGCCCTTCTCAGTCCAAACACCCGTATACCCGTCCTCGGCCCAGGCCTCGACACCGAAGTCAGCGAGGGTGCGAATCAACGTCTCCTCGATCCGACGGACGTAAGGAACGATCTGCTTTGGGTCGTCGAGTTTCAGAATCGGGTAACCGACGAGCTGACCGGGCCCATGGAATGTGATATCCCCGCCACGGTCGACGTGATGCACCTCTGCACCAGCCTCAGTTACGGCGGCCCGGTCGACCAGCAGGTTCGAAGAGTCTCCGTTCCGACCGATGGTGAACACAGGCGGGTGCTCCACAAGGAGCAGGTAATCGTCGGTCGTGCGGCCCTTCACCTTTCCTTCGTGGATGGCTCGCTGCAGATCCCACGCCTCGGTGTATTGGAGCCGGCCCAGCCAACGTGAGCGCAACAAGGTCACGCCAGTTCCTGCTCCCAGTCCCAGGTCTCGAGGTTCTCCTTGATCCTGCGGAGGAACAACGCTGCAGTCGATCCGTCTAGGGCGCGGTGGTCCCAGGTCAGACCCAGATATCCGATGTGACGGATGGCGATGGTGTCCTGTCCGTCTGGTGTCGTGATCACTGCCGGCCGTTTGACCACCGTATCGGTGGAGAGGATCGCCACGTTGGGCAAGTTGATGATTGGCGCCGACATGAACGTTCCAAACGGACCGGGGTTGGTGATTGTGAACGTAGAACCGGTCAGATCGTCGAGGTCCAGCTTTCCATTCCGACCGCGTTCAGCAAGAGCTCGGATGTCGCGGGCGATGCCCACCAAACGCAAACCATCCGCGTCGCGAACCCGGGCAACGACCAGGCCACCCTGATTGAGGTCGATGGCAATGCCTAGATCGACCTTCTTGTGGAAGACCGCCTTCTTCTCCTCGAGGTGGAACGAACTGTTGACAACAGGGAAGGCCTTGAGGGCGTCGATCGTGGCTCTAGAGATGAAAGGCAGGTACGTGAGCGAGAAGCCTTCGTCGTTCTTGAACTGGGCCTTGCGAGCCTGGCGCACTCGCTCGACACGCTCGAAATCGACCTCGACCGACGTCCAAACATGGGCTGCGGTTTGCTTGGACTTGATCATGTTCTCGGCGATACGAACCCGGATGCGGTCGAGTTCAACTTCCTCGCTGCCCACACCGGCGGCCGGTGCCGAAGTTGTAGGTGCCCCCTCCGCCTCAGCCTTCGGCTGATCCACCTCTTCCGCCGGCGTAGTAGAGGAAACGACGGGGGTGGGGGCTGGTTTCGCTAACGCAGGGGAGGAGATGAAGGCCTCGACATCGCTGCGAGTTATTCGTCCGCCCTGCCCGGTGCCCTCTATCTGAGCGAGATCGATCTCGTTCTCACGAACCAGTCTGCGCACCACAGGCGAAAGCAATTGTGGTGACGGCTCCTCCGGCGACGGCTCTGCGAAGAAAGCCTCGACCTCGGCATCAGTCGGCAGTTTCTCGACGGCGTCCGCGGCTAAGCCGGTCTCGAAACCGGTGTCGGGTCCGGCGGGTGTTTCCGAGGCGGGATGGAGATCGTTGATTACCCCCTCCGCCTCAGCCTCCGGCTTAGCCGCCTCCTCCGCCGGCGTAGGGGAAGAAACTGGCTCTTCGCCGGTTTCGCCGATGACGACCAGATCGATCCCAACTTCCACCGTGTCCCCCTCGGCGACGAGGATCTCGAGGATCGTGCCAGCTACGGGAGAAGGCACTTCTGTGTCGACCTTGTCGGTCGAAATTTCGACGAGAACCTCATCCTCTGCGATCGAATCACCGATCTTCTTCGCCCACCGAAGAATGGTCCCTTCGGTGACCGTCTCACCCAGTTGGGGCATCGATACCGTCGTTGCCAAGTTCTGCTCCTCCTAGTGCAGGCTTTTGCCTGCCGCTGACATCAGTGTCTCACCAACCGCCTCGGAAAGAGTGGGATGGGCATGGATGAAAGTGGCCGCCTCCGATGACAGGGCCTCCCAACCCACAAAGTACATCAGCTCGTGGATCATCTCACCGGCCTGGGGACCGATCACGCTCGCTCCGACGATGGGCCCACCCTTGTCGGCGATGACTTTGACGTGACCCTGGTTCTGGCCCTGGATGATTGCCCGACCCACACCATTGAAGGCGTGTTTGGTGGTCTCAACATCCAGTCCTCGCTCAGCGGCCTGAGCTTGAGTGATACCGACCTCGGCCACCTCCGGGTGGGTGTAGGTGACACGGGGGATGGCGTCGTAGTTGACCGGTTGCGTTTCACCGGTGGCGATGTGAGTGACCGCTGCAATCCCTTCGGCAAACCCAACATGGGCCAACTGGGGCGTGCCGGCGACGATATCGCCCACCGCGTATAGGCCGGGCTCCGCCGTCTGCATGGTGTTTGGGTCAACGTTGACGAATCCGCGATCCAGCTCGACCTTGGTGGACTCAAGCCCGACACCTTCGGTGTTTGGTCCTCGACCCACGGAGACCAGGGCGACATCAACACTTATCTTCTCGTCACCTACCGGGATGCTCACCCCGGATGGGCCAACCTCTGCAGGTCCGACGCCGACCCCGACATGGAACTTGGCGCCACGACGCTGCAGTTGACGTTGCAGGGCTTTCGCCGTCTCAGGATCAGAACCCGGGATGATCTGGTCCAACATCTCAAAGACCTGGACTTCGCTCCCAAGATCGGTGAGGAAAGAGGCGAACTCGCACCCGATTACCCCGCCGCCGATGATCCCAACGCGGCGTGGCTGCTCTGGCCAGTCGAGGGCATGGTCTGAAGTGACGATCCGGGTCCCGTCGATGTCGTATCCCGGGATCGTCCGCGCATGTGAGCCCGTGGCCAGGATGACTGATCGTCCCTCGAGCAGCATCGAGCCCTCATTCGAAGCGACCTCGACCTTGCCCGGTCCTGCCAGAACTCCAAAACCCTCGACCACATCGACACCACGCTTCTTCAGAAGACCCGTCAGCCCTCTGACCAGGCCTTCCACCGTTTGGTTCTTTTTGGCGAGAGCAGCCGACCAATCGAGTTGTGGTTGGGAGGTGACTACTCCGAACTCGGCGGCGTGACTGACTGTGCTGTACACCTCGGCGATGTGGAGCCACTGCTTGGCGGGAATGCATCCCCTGATGAGACAGGTGCCACCGGGACGCTCGTTATCGACAAGCGCCACCGACAGCCCAAAGTTGTGCGCATAGAGAGCCGCTGCGTAGCCGCCTGGGCCGCCACCCACGATCACGATGTCTACCGCTTCGTCGTGCAAGTTTGACCTTTCGTATTCCGGGTGGTGAGCCTAGTGACGGCCACAGTTACCCTCCAGGTCCCATGCAAACCCGTTGGCTTCTCATCGCATCGGCCGTCCTGGCATTGGTCATCATTGGCGCCGCCGCCATCTGGCTACTCCGTCTCCTCACATGACCGAGCGGCTGAAGATCACCACATCCGACGGTGCAACACTCGAGGCTCGGATCGATTCCCCGGACGCACCGGAACGTCTCACCGTCTTTTGCCACCCTCATCCATTGCATGGTGGATCGATGAACGCACCTCTGATGATCGGGGTGGCTGGTCGGCTGGTTGAGCGGGGGCACTCGGTACTTCGTTTCAACTTCAGGGGGACTGGAGCGAGCAGTGGCTCCCACGACTACGGCGAGGCTGAGCAACAGGATGTTGCGGCGGCCGTCGAGACGGCCGAGTTGAGAGGGCTCCCGTTGGGATTGGCCGGCTGGTCGTTTGGCGCCGGCACGGCGCTGCGGTGGCTCGCCGCAGCCGACTCAACGATTCCCTATGTTGGCATCGCCCCGGCGGCGGAAAAGCTGCCGTCCGACCTGCCAGCCGGACCCAAGCGGATCATCCTTGGGAACCGGGACCAGGTGATTGATGGTGCGGTCCTGCAGACCTATACGGGGGAGATGGGCATCGACTTGATGCTTACACCAGGGGATCACTTCTTCCACGGACGCGG
>QIDW01000128.1 GCA_003230435.1 Acidimicrobiia bacterium
CGGCTTCCTTCAGTCTGAAGGCGATGCGTTCCTTGAGTGGATAGCCGCCGTGATCGGCGCCTACAGCGATCTTTCCGAGGATCTCCGGGTTAGACGGAGGAGGGTCGCCTCGAGGGGCGGAGACCTCAGGTGTCTGGGTGTCGGTGACTACGACACCGTCGACAATCCGCTCGACGAGGGAGCGCACCTCCTCTTCTGACGGCATGCCTTGGACTCTTGAAGATGTCATCTGCTGCGAAGGCCTCCTCGGCCGCCATCCTAGGGACGTGCCCGTATGATCCGGGCCATGGCCGACAGCGATTCCGCATTCCTCTGGGAGACCGAGGCACTTCGCTCCTCAAAGCCCGCGTCGGGTCCGAGTGATCCGTCGCATGCGGGTGTCGAAAGAGACGATCCGGACTGGTTGACACTGCGGGAGGCGACCGAACTCACCGGGATCCCGATCTCGACGCTTCGCAAATGGGCCCGTCGGGAGAACGTGCCGACCTACCTCAGCGAGACACCGGTTGGTCAGCTGCGGATGGTGTCACTGAGAGGAATCGACCAGCGCGCCAGCGAACTGGGGCGAAAGGTCAGTCATGAGCCGCCGACGCAGGTGGAGGTTCAGCTTCCGACCCGGGTGGAACCACCGGTTCCGAGCCCGGATCGGGAACCAACCCCGGAAACTCAGGAACCACAGGTTGAAGCTGACAGCGAGCCCGACATCCCCGAGGGAACGATGCTGGTGCCCCTCGATGCATGGAACAAGATGCTCATGCAATTAGGGAATCTCCATGAGGCCGGCCAGCAGCTTGCTGAAGCCCGGGAGAGAGCAGCCAAGGCCGAGACCGAGACAACGTTTCTCAGGGAGCGATTGACCGAGGTGCGGGATGAGCTCGCCGAGGCGAAGAGCTTTGCACCGCGGGCCCCCATCGTTGTTGAACCGGTATCTGAGCCGGAGGTAGATGAGCCGCTCGAAGACGTCCCGCCTGTCGAAGACGTCCCGCCTGTCGAAGACGTCCCGCCTGTCGAAGACGATGACTTGTCGTCAGTGGATATCCCTGTGAGGAACCTGGGCGACGTCGAACCCCAAGATCAGCCTCGAACGCTCGCAGATCGAGACGACCTGCTCACCCTGCCCGCCTATTCGCTGGCGATGATGAAACATGTCTACACAACCTGGCGGGGCCGCCCCCGGCGGTAGGCAAGGCGAGTTACGTGTTCGTCGCGTCGACCAGGCGGTAGGTGACCTCCTGGGCGATGTTCATCTTCAATCCAAAGGCAGCCATCTGACCCGACACGTCGTCTGGCATGTTGATGTCCATGACAATGCTCGTGCTCATCGAGAGCCCAGCCTGACGTGCGTAACCAGCCTCTGCGTCGAACCAGGTCGTCATCTCGGAGACCGTTTCATCGATGACGAATAAGAAGCGGAGCTCTTCTGCGATGGCTTCGATCTCGGCCTTTTCTTCGTCAGTGGCGTCGTCCGGAATGAAGCCTTGAAAGAACCCGACGAGAAACTCTGCCAGATCGAACTCGATCATCGAGGTGGTTGAGGTGGTCTTGATCACGAAAACCTCATAACCATCGATGGTGCCTGTGTCCGTCACTTCGTTGTCGATCTGAGTCACGATGGGGTCGATGCCCATGAAGACCGGACTCTCGATGGTCTCGGACCAGGCATCACCCACCCCTACAGGACCTTCCGCCAAGGGAGGACCGACGAATCGCCCGAGATCCATGCCGGGTGCGGCCAGGTCGCCAAATCCGCCGAGGTCGCCACCCAATGCGTCGCCGAACATGTCGTCGTCCAGGATGATGTTGCCTTGCTCATCAACGACAACCGTCACGTCGATGGCTTCTAGCTCGGCAAAATCAGGAAGATCTGTTTGATCAATAGGCTCACCGTCAACGGTCCCCTTTATCTGAAGGTCGGTGAAATCACCTTTGATCGTGATTTCGTAAGTGTCCGGCTGCGGACCCTCGGCAACGGATTGGCTGAAGGTTGTCGTGCCGACCAGATTGATCGAGGCGTTCCCAGGAAACTCCTCATCGCCCATTGCCGACGCATCGCCCGTCGCGCTCATCTCGATCTGCTGGTCGATGCCGACCTCGTACTCGAACGTCGTGCCCGGTTCGAGGGCATAACTGAGTCGAACGGCATCGGGTGCCGCGGCGTCGGGTGCCGAGGCTTCCGCCGGAGCTACCGCCGGGGCTACCGCGGTCGTAGTCGTGGGATCCACCACGGTCGTCGTGGACTGGTCGGCGATGCCCCCACCGCAAGCTGCAACAACAAGAGCCAAAACCGCCAGAATTGAGGTATTGCGAAATCGCATGCGCAACAGGGTATCGGCATTCCCACACTGTTCATTGAGCTAGACACCCAGCAGACTCCTAGCGGTTAAGTTGCCCACCTCATGAATCCATGGACTCCTCTGGTCGGCGCAACCCTCGGATGGGGCGCCTCCGCCGTTTTTACCCGAGCGGTGATTCTGCGGGGAGTCGACACATTCACGTTGGTACCGATTCGGATGGTGTTCGCCATGGTCTCGCTCGGCCTCGTCATAGGTGTGACAAAACGATTTGGCACGCTGAGTGTCAAAGCATGGAAACGCGGTTTAGTGCTGGGCATTGTCGGAATGGCCTTGCCAATGCTTCTGATGACTCTCTCGCTGGAAGATCTTCCGGTGAGCGTTGGCGGTCTCCTCATCGCACTGATCCCCCTGGCCACCATCGGCGCTGCCCACTTCATCGTTGACGGTGAGAGATTTCAGGTGAAGTCACTGCCCGGCCTCCTGATCGCCCTGGCAGGGTCGGCCGTCCTCGTTGGTATCGGGGGTACGACAGCGGAAGGCGTCGACAATCTCTGGCGTGGGGTGTTCTACGTGACGGCAGGCGTGATACTTGCAGGCATCGGTGGTGCCTTCAGCCGGAGATTCGCCCTCGAAGTGCCCAGCGACGACCTGGTCCTGCCTCAGTTCACCGTCAACACTGTGGTCCTGTTCGTCGCCGTGCCACTCATTTGGGATATCGACGTCGCTTCGATCGACGGTGCAAGCTGGCTGCTCTTGGCCGGTATCGGGGCCATCGGGACCACTTTGGCCTTTACCTCTTTCCTGATTGCTGCCGGCCTCAACCCGGCATCTCGCCTCGCCCTCACCGGTTATAGCGTGCCGGTGGTGGCGGTCGCACTTGCTGTGATCTTCCTCGGCGAGACACTCACTCCGGCCATCCTGGGAGGGGCCTTGCTGATCGTCGCCGGTGTCATTCTCGCCGAGCGGTCCACCACTCATGTTCCCGAGCCCGGGGTCGTGACGTCGCGGTAGGACAGGGTCTGCAACCTAAGCTCCCCGAAATGAGTCGTCGAATACTTGTCGCCGTTGCCTGGCCGTACGCCTCGGGTTCGTTACACCTGGGGCACCTAGGCGGCGCCTACCTGCCGGCAGACATTTTTGCGAGATATCACCGCATCGCCGGGAACGACGTTCTGATGGTCTCCGGATCCGACGCCAACGGCACACCGATCACGGTAAAGGCAGATGAGATGGGGATTACGCCGAGGGAGGTAGTCGATAAGTACCACCCGGAGATTCTCGGATATTGGGAAACACTCGGTATCTCTTTCGACCTCTTCACCACAACCATGACGGAGAACCACCACTCGGTCACCCAACAGTTCTTCCTGAGACTGCTCGAGGCCGGCTACCTGACCAAAGGCAGCTCTGAGCAGTTCTATGACCCGGACGCAAACCGGTTCCTCCCCGACCGATATGTCGTTGGGACCTGTCCACATTGCGGCCACGCCGAGGCCCGCGGCGACCAATGTGAAAACTGTGGTCGCACCCTGGACGCCACCGATTTGATCAATCCTCGATCGGCGCTTACCGGCGCCACTCCCGAACTGCGTGAAACCGAGCACTACTTCTTGCAGCTTCCGGTCTTCGAGGAGCGACTTCGAGAGTGGATCGAGCCCCAAACAACGTGGCGCAAACACGTCAAGAACTGGGCGTTGGGAATGCTCGAGGACATGCCGGAGCGAGCGATCACCCGGGACATCGAATGGGGTGTCGAGGTTCCTGTCGACGACCTGGGCCCAGGCAAGCGGATCTATGTCTGGTTCGACGCCGTGATCGGCTATCTCTCGGCGGCAATCGAGTGGGCCTCGAACACAGACGACGCCGCTGCGTGGAAGGCCTGGTGGGAGGATTCCCGAGCCGAGTCGTACTACTTCGTGGGCAAGGACAACATACCGTTCCACACCGTGATCTGGCCGGCGATGCTGATGGGCCACGGTGAGCTCAACCTGCCGACAAACGTTCCGGCCAACCAGTACATCACCTTCAAAGGTGAAAAAGCCTCCAAGTCCAAAGGAGTCGGGAACTCAATCGGGTGGTATGCCGAACGTCTCCAACCCGACGCTCTTCGTTACGCCATCGCCTCGATCCTGCCCGAGCAAAACGACACGGACCTGAGCGATGACCAACTGCTCCGGCGGGTCAATGAGGAGCTGGTTGCCACATGGGGCAACCTGGTGAACCGGGTTCTCTCGATGAGTGCGAACAACTTCGATGGTGCCGTGCCCGAGCCGAGTGAACTTGCCGAGGTCGATCAGGCCATTCTCGATCTGGGTCCTGCAACCCTCGACTCGGTCTCGGACCACATCGAGAAAGTCGAATTGCGGGCCGGCCTGAGATCGGCCATGGATGCCGCCGGAGAGGTCAACGTATATCTGAATGCGACAGAGCCATGGAAGGTAATCAAAGAAGACTCGGTCCGGGGAGGAACGATCCTGTGGACCGCCATCCAGGCAATTTCGGCGATTCGGGTGGCACTGACGCCTTACCTGCCGTTCTCGTCGGAGGCCTCGATCCCCAAGTCGACGAATGGACAGCGCCGGCGGTGGCAGGTGGAACGGCATTAGGCGAAGTCAGGCCACTCTTCACCAAACTGGACCCGGACGTCTTCGACTGAAACCCGACCTGGTTTCCCAGGGTCATCCCCTCTTCTCATCTCATGAACAGTTGGTAGGTTGTGGTCATGGTACGGATTGCGCGCATTGCCGGCGGCTTCTCGCTGATAGCCGCGGGAGTCATCATGCTGGTGCTTCCCGGACCGGGAATCATCTCTATCGTCGCCGGGCTGGCCTTGTTATCGAAAGACATGGTCTGGGCAGGTCGCCTCGCCGACCGGCTCAAACGGAGGTTCGGCAAGTACGCGGGAAACGAGCCCGACAAATCGACTAGTGAATCCACCGACTCCTCGTTGAGTGAAGAGAAAGTGGATCGCTCCTAGGAGCCCACTCCTAGCTGGGCGGATAGACCCCCATAGCCTTTGCCTTTTCGGTCTGCCAGAAAATGTCGCCAATCTCGTCGATCAGTTCGACCAGCTTCTGACCATCGGCCGGGTCGGCCGACTTCTTGGCATCTCCAGCCTGATGGATCGCCCGCCAGAACAAGTCGTCGAGGTTTGAGAACTCCTGACGGTGCTCTGCGGTGAAAAAGTCCGCCCAGAGAACCATCAGGTGATGCTTGACCTCTTCGGCACGCTCTTCTTTCAATGAGAGGGCACGGGCCCTGAACACCTCGTCGTCGGATTCGTGATACTTCTGAGCGATCTTCATCACTGAAAGGGCTTCGATCTTGGCCTGCGCCGGGTCGTACACACCGCAGTAGAGGTCGCAGTGGGCATGGGCGATGGTCACTTGACGCATGGGGTCTCCTTCATGTCGCGCTCGTCCTGGGCGACCATACTCTCGACTCGAACATGTCGATGAAACGTTTCCGAGTGGCCGAAGACTCGATGCGGCCAACCCTTCAGCCTGGCGACGAGATCGTCGCCACGGATATACGAAGTCCTTCAGTCGGGGATCTGGTCGTTTTCCCTCATCCCGGGCGTGATGATTTCTGGATGGTCAAGAGAGTGGCAGACCCACCTGAGCCGATCGGCCAAGAGCACCTCTGGGCTAAGTCAGACAACGCCGACGCCACACGAGCCGACAGCCGAACACTCGGGCCGATACCTATCCGGTCCGCGCTGGCCGTGGTACGCCGACTCGACGCCACGACCTTCAACGAAGGCACCGACCTTCTGTGCAATGAAGACAACGCCCTCGCCGAAGCCATCGAGCGATTTGGGCGCCCCGAGTTCTGGCACCGTCAACCAGGCTTCCGTTGCCTGGTCTTGCTCATACTGGAGCAACAGGTTTCTCTTGAGTCCGGAGCAGCCATGTATCGGCGACTCAACGAGACGGCGGAGGGTGTTTCTGCCAGCAGCATCATCCGGATTGGAGCTGACAAGATGCGCTCGATCGGAGTCACCCGCCAGAAGGCGGACTATCTCTACTCGCTGGCCCACCTGGTTGCCGACGGGACGCTGGACATCGAGTCTCTAGCCTCGCTCTCCGCCGACGACGCCAGATCCCGGCTCATGTCTATCAAGGGAATCGGACCCTGGACCGCCGACGCCTACCTGCTGTCAGTGTTGCTCCACCCCGACGCCTACCCGGTGGGCGACCGTGCATTGCAGGTTGGGGTGGGAGAAGTTCT
>QIDW01000191.1 GCA_003230435.1 Acidimicrobiia bacterium
GGGTCAGTACGACCAAGGTCCAATACCGGCGCCTCCCTCCCCGTGGTATTTCT
The DNA here is from genome assembly GCA_003230435.1 of Acidimicrobiia bacterium. GTDB lineage: Bacteria > Actinomycetota > Acidimicrobiia > Spongiisociales > ZC4RG35 > SZUA-217. Next base: position 54 of record QIDW01000191.1, read on the forward strand.
CGCCAGGGTTGTTGGAACCCGTCCACCACATGCCGCTCCGGCCCGCCACGGCTGTCGGGCGGCCTTGATCGGCTCGGAGGCCTCATGATGAAATCACCCGTGTTCGGCGACGTTCGACGGCTGGGCGCAGCCACTGCGATACTGGTCGCGCTGGGGTCGATGGCGACGGCGGATGCCGTGTCGGCTCAGCAGCCTCCGCCCGTTGACCAGGCCGTACCCCCAAGCACCAACCCGACGGAACGCGTGATCTACCCGGAGGATGGTCAGACCGGGGAACAACAGCTCTCCGATCAACTCGAATGCTACCGCTGGTCTACCCAGCAGACGGGGTGGGACCCCCATCAGGCCGAAGCCGCCCTGCGCAGCAAGCACAGCAGGGCGACGGCACAAATGGAAGGATCGCGGGGCGGCGCCATCGGGGGGGCCGCTCGGGGCGCGCTGGCCGGTCTCGCAATCGGAGCGATCGCCGGGGATGCCGGCAAAGGGGCGGCGATCGGTGCGACCGCGGGAGGGCTGACCGGCGGCATGCGCTCCCAACGCCAGAGACAGCAAACCCAGGCGCAATTCGATCGAGACCTCAAGGCGTTCCAGGACCAGCTAGCAGTGTGGGACCGCAACTACGCGGCGTGCATGCAGGCGCGGAAATACGTGGTGAACTAGAACACTGGACCGTGGACACAACATTGGAGATCTCATGATGAGGCATGGAAAGAGAATCGCGGCTCTGTGCATGGTTCCGGTCATGATCGCCGCCGGCCGGCCTTCCATCGACGGGCCCCTGCTGTGCTCTCTCGCCCGGGCGATCGAGTGCGCATCGGATCTGTCTTGCGGAACGCCCGAGTTCCTGAGAACGCCCGCTTCGTTCATCTACGTCGACTTCGACGCCATGGCCGTGACGCTTCTGGCTCCGGAGGAACGCCGTGGTGAGGTAACGCGCATCATCGGCATGGAGCAACGGGACGACCGCGTCCTCCTGACCGGCATCCAGGACGACCGAAGCTGGAGCGTGATGATCCTCGACGACGGCGCGCTGTCGCTTACCGTCGCCGCGGAGGCAAGTGGATTCGTCGTGTTTGGTCAGTGCCTGCTGGCGGACCAGACGAGACCGTGAAGACCCAAACGAAGGGGTGTCTGATGCCTAGGAGTCTCCGCTCACATCTCATTGCCCTGTTTGTTCTCGGCTCGCCACTTGCCGCCCATGCGCAACTCAACGGCCACAATAGCCTCGGCGACTTCGGCATGCTCTCGGGGAGCCAACCGGCCCCTGGCTTATATCTGGCGTCATTCTACTACCGCTACGATTCCAACCTCCTGCGAGACAAAAACGGTGACCGTGTCACGCTCTCCTCCGAGGATCCTGGGAGCATCGGCGTCAACGCCTTCGCCCCCATTTTCCGGTGGGTAAGCGACGTACAGATTCTGGGTGCCAACTACGGAGTCATGGCGGTTCTTCCGTTCGCGAACATCGCCCTTGCTGCGCCGGTCTTCGGCTTCAATCTCCGTACCGGGACGGCCCTCGGTGATCTTTACCTTCAGCCCGTGGATCTGGGATGGCACACAGATCGCGCCGACTTCACCGCGGGGATCGGTCTGTACGCGCCGACAGGGCGCTACGAGGACGGTGCCGATGACAATACCGGCCTCGGAATGTGGAGCTTCGAGTTTCACGGCGGAGCCACGGTGTTCTTCGACGAGCAGAGGAGCTGGCACCTCGCCACGACGGCGTTCTACGAGACTCACAGCGACACGAAGGACTCGGAGCAGCGGGTCGGCGACCTACTCACGCTCGAAGGTGGTTTCGGGAAGTCGTTCAAGGACGGCACCGTCAGCGTTGGGGCCGCCTATTACGCTCAGTGGAAGGTGACTGATGACGACTTCGGGATCGACCTCGATATCGACTTCGAGATCCCCGAGCTCTCGGTCGGAAAGCACAGGGTCTTCGGCCTTGGTCCCGAGCTCACAGTGCCCGTTGCCACGAGTGACAGGCTGATCGCATTCGTCAACGTCCGGTATATGTGGGAGTCGGGGGCCAGGACCAAGACCGAGGGCACGAGCCTCGTCATCACCGCCACGTTCCCGATTCCGAGCATATCCATCAACTGAAGTCTCGTCGCGCCGCACGTAGTCATCATCACCGGCCACGGCGATGCGCAGACTCGATGGCCGGCAGTGTGAAACCCCTAGAAGCCGTCCGTCTGCCACGCGACTCCGATGTTGAATCCGAAGTACGAGTATTGTCTGTCGGAAGCCCTCGCGGCGTAGTTGTACTTGCCGCTTACGAACCATTTCGCTTCGGATCCGAACGGCAGCACGACCCCCACCTCCGGCGCCAGCGCGACATGCCACGTGTTGTCCGAGATACGCCATTGGCCCACATCGACCCGCTGCTTCACGAGCTGGGTTCCAACGCCGAAGCCGAGGAACGGTCGTATATCGCCCGGCATACCCAAGTACTCACGAATGGTCACCATCATCGGGAACGAGTTGATGTAACGGAACTGCGTCCCTTGGATTTCGACTCCATCGATCGATGAGACCTCGGTGGTCACATCGTTGAAGGCGTTCAAACCGAAGGACACGCCCACTGAGGTGTTGGGCCTCACGACTGCCAGCACGTCGATCCCCCAGTTGCGCCAGCTCGTGCCTTCCGTGAAGTCCTTCGTGTCGGAGGTGGGCGTGGCCACTCCGTAGCTGAGTCCCCAGTACCAGTCCTGCGCTTGCGCCCCGTCGCTGAGGAGCAACGCGATCGGTATGGCGAGAAGTGCTCTTGTTTTCATTATATGGTGCTCCTAGTTGTTGCTCAGTTGGGGGTCGTGGGGGTAGCGACCAGAGGGCTCAGGTAGGGCGATTGGTCAAATGCCTGGTCGATGGAGGTGGCAAGCCGGGTCCCGATGCTGGACGTCGAACCCGCCAACACCCCGTTGATGCCTGCCACCCAGAGGACGGGCGCCGTGTCGAACCCGAGCGAGGGTCTGCTTGGGTCCATCATGGTGATGACGAGGGTGCCGACCGCGTAGCTCACCGTCTGGACGGGCTGCCACGGATACCCCCAGCCGTAGCCGGGCCCACAGCACCCCCAACCGGGAGGATACCCCCAGCCATACCAGGGCCACCAATCGTAACTGGCGTATGCACTCTTGGTGACCGCCAACGCTCCCACCAGCAGAACGACGTCCGGGGTGTTGTTGAGGGGGTCCATCTCCTCGAGGTATCCCATCGCCTCCATATTCGCCGCGACTCGCGCCAGGATCAGGGCATCGTTGTCACGGCTCAGCAAGCTGTCGTTGGCGTTGTCCTCGAGGTCGATATGCACCACCGAGTCCAGCACCACGTAGGTGCTGAACCTCGAGAAGGTCACGGTGTCATCGTGCGAGGTGATCACCAGATCCAGCTGCTCGCTGCTCGTGACACCGCCCGGATAGCACGACATGATCCCCAGCCATACGCCGGCGAACGCCGGCAGGACAGACCACTTTCTCTCCATGGGATGTTCTCCGCTCATTGGGTTGCCAAGGGCCTCCGCCCGTTCCTCCAACGGCAGCCCGGTCCTCAACTCGGGAGAAATTTAGACGCTCGGATGTCAGCCTGAAATTGGACTTTGGTCGTACGTTTCCGCGCCTCAAAGGCCGCTCGCCAGGCGTCAGACGCCCCGCTTCATCTCGGTGAGCGCCGCGCGATTCATTGGACGGGAGACGTCAAGCGCGCCAGCCGCACCCCGAGCTTGAACCAGAAGGGCCGGTCCCGGTACTCGCCGTCCTCGACTCTTCGAGAACGCGCGAAGTCCGCCTCGAACATTTCCTCCACCTGCGACACGAACCCGGGACTCCCCACGATTGCGGTGATCTCGAAGTTCAGGCGAAACGACCGGTTGTCGAAGTTGGCCGTGCCGATCCCGGCCGCGCGGTCGTCGATGAGCATCGTCTTCTGGTGCAGGAAACCGTCCGTGTAGCGAAAGAACTCCACGCCCGTTCTGCGGGCATCGTCGAAGTAGGAGAACGCCGCGAGGTACACGAGCAGATGGTCGGGTCGATCCGGAATGAGGATGCGTACGTCCACGCCGCGGAGACCGGCCAGTTGCAGTGCGGCGATCACCGCTTCGTCGGGCACGAAGTAGGGACTTGCGATCCAGATCCGCTCCTGCGCGGTGTTGATCGCGTGGATGAACATGAGCGCAGCGGTTTCGATCTCGTCGGCGGGGCCCGTGGGCACGATGAGGACCGGGATGTCGGACCCGTCAGCGGCCTCCTTCGGCGTCCAGTTCACCTCTGGCGTATCGGCGGTGGCCCAGTGCCAGTCCTCGATGAACGGCAGCTGAGCGGCCAATGCGGCGGGGCCTTCAATCCGTACATGCGTGTCTCGCCAGCGCCCGAATTTCGGGTCCCGTCCCATGTACTCGTCCCCGACGTTGTGTCCTCCGATCCACGCCTCGCCGCCGTCCACCACGACCACCTTCCGGTGATTGCGGAAGTTGATCTGGAAGCGGTTCCATGGGCCCTGTCGGGTGTGGAAGTTACGGACCTGCACCCCGGCCTCGCGAAGCTCGTTCTTGTACCGCGCGGGCAAGCGGTAGCTGCCCACCTCGTCGTAAAGGAAGTAGACCCGAACCCCTTCCCTGGCCTTCGCCATCAACCGTGACTGGACCTCCCGACCCAGCTCGTCATCCTTGACCACGAAGAACTGGAAGAGGATGTAGTCCCGGGCACGGTCGATCCCGGCGAGAATGCTGGCGAACGTCTCCTCACCGTCGATGAGGAGGTCGACCGCGTTCTGGTGGAGGAAC
>QIDW01000195.1 GCA_003230435.1 Acidimicrobiia bacterium
TGATTGCCAATAGGGGGGCCTCGGGTATCGACGGGTTCGTGTCCACGGCCCTTGGCGCCGCATCGACGGCGCCGCGCACGTTGGCGATATCGGGCGACCTTTCGCTGCTTCACGATTCCAATGGCTTTCTCTGCGATGTTGTCGATGATCTCGTGCTCGTTGTGCTCGACAACAACGGGGGTGGGTTGTTCGACACTCTTCCTCCGTCGGCCCATGCTCCGTTCTACGAGAGACTCTTTGTCACTCCACACGGGCGGGATATAGAACAGCTTGCGAGATTTCACGACGTCAGCTTCACCACGGTTCGTACCGCTGAAGAGGCCAGCACCGAGTCGGCTGAACGACTCGACGTGGGCGGGCGGCATCTGATCCGTGTACCGATCGACCGCGGATCCGACCTGGAGGCACACGAGATGCTTGATGAGGTGAGTAGGACGGCAGTGTCTCTATTGCAGACCTAGGAGTCCGCTGAGCAACGGCATTAATCAGCAGACTCCTAGGGCTTGGAGCATCGGGCGAAGTTTCAGCTCGGTTTCGGCAAACTCGGAGTCGACATCCGAGCCCAAGACGATCCCACCACCGGCATAGAGGGTGGCCTTCCGATTCCCGATCAGACCGCAGCGAAGGGCGATCGCGAACTCGCCCTCCCCGTCAACATTGAACCAGCCGACAGGTCCGGCGTATCTGCCACGAGACCTGGGCTCGACGTCTCTGATCACCTTCATTGAGGTGTCCGGCGGCTGGCCCGATACAGCGGCGGTCGGGTGAAGGGACCCCAGCACATCCATCACGGTGGTTTCTGATAGGGCCGGCCCCGCGAATCTTGTGGCCAGATGGTTGATCTCGCCGAACCTGAGCACCGTTGGCTCCTGCACGTCAAGCGATGTCGTGTGAGCCTTTATCCCTTCTTCAACGGACAACGATGAAAGGGCGTGTTCTCGATTCATCTTGTCCGAGACGAGGCTCTCCGTGTCCGGCGCCGTTCCCGCCAAGGCCACAGACGAGATCTGGCCATCCTGAAGAGACACCAGAAGCTCGGGGCTCGCTCCCACCAGGCCTTTGACATGAAATGTGTAACAATCCGGCTCGGTCCTTTGGAGTCGGTCGATCACACCGTCGATGGGCACCTCAGAATCAAACTCGATGTCGACCTGACGGCTCATCACCACCTTCTCCACCAGGTTGGCCTCAATCGAGTCCTGCGCCGCATGTACTCCGGATCGCCAAGCCTCGGCGCCGTCGGAGACGACCCGACCGCGGATTGGGGCGAAGTCGAGCGCTGGTAGCTCTTCCGCGGCTGTCTCAACGAGATTCTCCGGCATCTCGATCACTGAGCCCGGTTCCTCCGGGTCAAAAGTAAACGATGCCATCGCGATGCGTCTCCCGCTCTCGCGCAAAGCGACGAGAGCTCTCTCATAGCGGAGAGGCCCCGTGCCCGGATCAAAGCTCTGGGATGGGCCCCGACCGATGAGGGCACGGCTGCGGCGAATCCACACCAGATCGGGATGAGCGGCCGTGGTCACGCCGGGAAGGGTAGAACCTCTCCGGACCAGTCGACGATGCCGACATCGCGTGCCAATTGGGCGAAGACGGATCTATCACCTGACGCGGCCATCCCTAGTCGCCCTTGGCCTTCGCCGGTACCGGCTACCCGAATCGTCTGAGCCGCAACCGCTGGTGCGGGGTCGATGAGGGTGATTCCCGGTCCGGCGATCTTCGCGATGGCTCGCCGGAGGAAGGAGAAGTGGGTGCACCCGAGAACCAGAACATCTGCCCCCTGGTCTATAACGGGGACGACAGCGGCGACGATGGCCGTGTCGACATCCGGCCCGAAGAATCTCCCTTGCTCAACCAGTTCGACCCAATCGGGGCAGGCTTGTGTGACAACTTTGGCGCCTCTCGCGTGGATGCTCACGACGGATTCGAAGAGACGTCCCTGAAAGGTGGCCTCGGTGGCGAACACACCGATTATCTCTGTCTCTGAAGTGGCCGCGGCCGGTTTCACAGCCGGCTCCATACCGACAATCGGGATCCCCGGGCTCCACTCCCTCAACGAGTCCAGGGCGGCTGCTGACGCTGTGTTACAGGCGACGACAATCGTCTCTGCTCCCCGGTCGACCAGCCAAGCTGCTATCTCGTGTGACATCGAGCGAACTTCATCGAGGCTCCTGTTTCCGTACGGTGCCCGGTCCCGGTCGGCGACATAGAGAAGATCAACGTTGGGTGCCAACGCTCTGATTTCCTTGAGCACTGAGAGTCCTCCTACCCCCGAGTCGAAGACTCCGATCAACAGGGGATCCTTGCTTGTCCGCTGTTAGCGTCGCCGCCTGGCGGATGGAGGTGCTTGGTGCAGATAGAAGGTTCGGTCGTGGTGGTCACTGGTGGTGTCTCTGGTCTTGGTTTTGGCGCGGCACAAAGGTTGGTCCGGAACGGCGCATCGGTGGTAATGCTCGACATAAATGAGGAGCGTGGCAAGGAGACGACTGTAGAGCTCGGTGACAAGTCCCGGTTTATCCCCTGTGACGTGTCCAACTCTGAAGACGTGAGTGCGGCTGTCTCCGGCGCGCTGGAGGCTTTTGGATCCATCGATGTGTTGGTGAATGCAGCGGGCGTCGCGCCCGCGCAAAGAGTGGTGTCTCGTGACGGCGTGCTGTTTGACCTCGACCTTTTCAAGTTCACCGTCGGAGTCAACCTTGTCGGAATGTTTGATGTGATCAGGAACGTCGCCGCTGCCATGGCGGCGAATGATCCTGGCGAGACAGGAGAGCGCGGCGTGATCGTCAACGTAGCGTCCATAGCGGCCTTCGAGGGCCAGGTGGGTCAGGCCGCATATTCCGCGTCAAAGGGCGGGGTGGTTGCCATGACGCTGCCCATCGCCCGTGATCTGGCAGGGGTCGGGATCAGAGTGGTGACTATCGCTCCGGGCGTCATGGACACGCCTCTTCTGGCCGGAGCCCCCCAGGAGCTGCGGGACTCCCTGGCCAAGCTTCATGTTTTCCCCCAAAGGCTCGGCACCGCCGAGGATTTCGCCCATCTTGTCCAGGCCGTCGTCGAGAATCCGATGATCAATGGTGAGGTGATTCGACTCGATGCCGCGGCGCGGATGCCTCCAAAGTGATCTCCAACGTGAAGACCCGCATCGCTCTCATCTGTTTTGACGACATGGAGGAGTTGGATCTCGTCGGTCCGTGGGAGGTGCTGCGCATGTGGCAACTGACTTATCCGGAAGACGATGTGGACGTTTTCACCGCTTCAACGGATGGCGAGACCGTCACCTGTGCGAAAGGTATGAGGATCACCGCCGACGCATCTGTCGACGACATCGGGAGCGTTGACGTGATTGTCTACCCGGGAGGTCAAGGGACCAGACGCCACATGGACGACAAACGGGTCAAGTTATTTCTCTCCGAGCATGCGGCATCGGGAACATTGATGACTTCTGTATGCACGGGCTCGCTCGTGTTCGCTGCCGCCGGTCTGCTCAACCAACGCCCGGCGACAACCCACTGGGGCTGGCTCGACCTTCTGGCCAGTCTGGACGACACGATCGAGGTCCGCCCTGAGGACCGATTCGTCGACAGTGGGGACGTCATCACCGCCTCGGGTGTCTCGGCAGGTATCGACATGGCCTTGCATCTTGTTGCCCGACTTCACTCCGAGGAACGTGCCCGTCAGGTCAAACGCGACATCCAGTACGACCCGGCCCCACCGGTTTAGCCCAGCGTCGTTATGCCCTCGAGGCTCTCCGGGTTCTCCAAACTGCTCAGATCCCCGGGCTCGTTGCCCAGCGCCACCGCCTTGACGACACGACGCATGATCTTCTGTGACCGCGTCCGCGGCAGGTCGTCCACCCACTGGACTGTCTTGGGGCGGAAGGCCTTGCCCAGTGTCTCGTCCGTCTTCGCCTCGACTTTGGCGGTCAGGGCATCGTCCGGGGTGACCCCAGGTGCCGGCACGAGGAATAGGGCGATTGCTTCGCCTTTTATCTTGTCGGGCACGCCTACGGCAGCAGCCATGACGACCTCGTGCAGGGACACGGCGACCGATTCGATCTCGGCCGGCCCGATCCTCTTTCCGGCAATATTCAAGGTGTCATCGGAGCGTCCGTGCAGATACCAGAATCCGTCTTCGTCAACGGACGCCCAATCGCCGTGCACCCAGGTGTCTGGAAAGCGCGACCAGTAAGTGGCGATGTATCTCTCCGGCTCACCCCAGAACCCTCGGGTCATACCAGGCCAGGATCCCCTCATCACCAGCTCTCCCACCTCGCCGCGGACCGGCATACCAGCATCGTCATACACATCAGCGTCGACTCCCAGCGCGGGGCCGCCGAGCGATGTTGGCTTGATTCCCTGGAGGAGATTGGCGGACAGGATGCACGCACCGATCTCTGTGCCCCCCGAGATGTTTACGATGGGAATCCGTTCTCTCCCGACGTCGCGGAACAGCCACCACCACGGCTCGGGGTTCCAAGGCTCTCCCGTGCTGCCGAAGGTCCTCAGCTTGGACAGATCGTGGCGATGCGCCTCCTCTGCTCCATGGGGCTGGAGGGCGCGCACCAGTGTTGGAGAAAGTCCGAGGATGGTCACGCCAAGCTCTGAGACCACTTCCCAGATGCGGTCGGGCCCCGGGTGGTTGGGCACTCCGTCGTATGTGGCGATCGCAGCTCCATTGGCCAATCCTGCAATCACCATCCAGGGCCCCATGATCCATCCCATGTCTGTAACCCACATCAGGACGTCGTCCTTTTGGACATCCAGTTGGAAGGCGCCTTCCGCGGCGATCTTGACGGTGAGCCCCGCCTGCACATGCACAGCACCCTTGGGGCGCCCATCAGCACCGGGTCCTCCGAGTAGGTGGAAGCCGCTTCGATCGGTTCTGCCTCCGGCATTACCTCATGCCACCAGAGGTCTCGTCTTTTGGTGATCGGTGTGTCGGGTCGAGGCGCGTAGTCGACAACGATCGTGTGATCGATCCCACCGACCAGATCGATGGCCTGATTGGCGATCTCTTTCATCTTGATGAGTTTCCCGCGCCGCTCAAACCCATTGGCACAGATCATCACCTTTGGTTTTGGGTCTTCGAGCCGGGTGGCCACGGCATCCGCCCCATATCCTGAGAACACCGGGATGAACACAGCGCCGAGTCGTGCGATCGCCAGCAGCGAGACGACTGCTTCCGGCGACATCGGAAGGTAGACGGCCACTGCGTCGCCTCGGACGACGCCGAGAGAACGCAGCGCTCCGGCCAACCGACTCACCTGGTCCTCGAGC
>QIDW01000259.1 GCA_003230435.1 Acidimicrobiia bacterium
CGGACCGGGTCGAGCAAGGTGTGCAGCCCGTGGAGGAAACTTTTCGGGTCCCACCAGCCATCTTGATCGAAGACTGCTGAAGCCGGATCGGTCAAGAAGCCGACGCGGCTTCGAGAAAGGACGCCAGGTCACCCCACTCGTCGCTCTCGTCGAGCGGGTGCTTGTCGTATACGTCATAGGCGGTGTCGATAGCAGTCCGATCGTGGTCTGATTCTGACTTTGGCCATTCCATGAGAGCGATACGGTAATGCAAGTATCTGACGACTCGCCGTCGACCTGGACTTATGGGGGTTCTCTGTCGGTGATGTAGGTGTGACCTAGTCGGCTGGTCCATTGGTAGGAGCCGTCGGGGAGACGCTTGATTGTCCAGCCGTTGTGTCTGACGATGTGGTCGTGGCGACATAGCGGTGCGAGGTTTTCCTCAGTGGTGGGTCCCCCATCCGCCCAAGCCAGGTTGTGGTCGAGGTCGCAATCGGTGGCAGGCATGCGGCATCCGAGGAACACACATGTCGGGTATGCGGCCTGGACGTCACGTTTCTGGGCTGCCGAAGGTCTGCGCCGCGTGATGCCGGTCGTGACGACCAGGCCATTGTCGTCGGTAATGGTGTATCGCCACTCGGCATTTTGTTGTTCCTGGACGACCCTGCGGGCGATGTCGGCGATCACAGGGCCGAATCCGGGAATCTCGACCGGGTTGTCGTTGGCTCCTGTGCGGGTTGCAAGGTCGACCCGGATGTCGACAACAGCTCTTGATCCGGCGTCATTCAACTCGGCTCCACTCAGAAGGTCGAGAAACACGTCGGCCCGGATCTGGTCGGCGGTGCGAGGATCATCAGAGTGCTTCAAGCCCCTGGCGATCTTGTTGATCCGTCGGGTGACCGCGGCGACCCGATGAGGTGGAAGGTTCAGCCCGAGCAGACCGGCGGTCCCATCGACGTCAGCTTGCGTCACGACCCGACGCTGATCGACGGAATCCTCGTACCTCGATTTGGCCTCGTCCGGGTCGGCTTCGACGCAGAGACGTCTGATCCGGGCTGACAGCTGACCGGTGGTCAGATTCGGAGCACGGTCGAGAATCCGGTCCACCACTTCGCGGGCGGTCCGGTCTGAAAGATGAGAGGTGCCGTAAACGATCGTCTTGGCCCGAGCCACGTCGATCAGTCCGGCCTTCAAGAGGTCCCAGATCTGGGGGAGACGCTCTCTTAGTTCGAGGGCGAACTCAAGGGCGTTTTCGGCAGTTCTGCGAGTTATGCGCAAAGCCGCGCGAATGTCATCTGAAGCGAACTCCTCCTGATCCGAGCTTCGCTCCACAGGAGAGTCGGCATCGCCAGCCGGACAATGCGCCACTTCGACCATGTCCGCCAACGAAGCAGCTTCATAGTGGGCAGCCAGACGTTTGTGGGATTGCATCAGCCGTACCACGTCGTGGCCATTGAGCCTGGTTCGGTCTACGCCAGCGAGGATTGCCGCTAGCTGCAGGCCAGGGGGAATCGTCTCCAAGTCATCAGGCAACTCCTGCCGAAACGGCTCAACAAACGTTTCGGCCTCAGCCATCATCCGCTCGAAATCAGCAGCTGACAGCTCCAATTCCATCTCAGTACCGAATATATGTTCGATAGCACCGACCCGGTCTGACAAGATCTAGACCCTTGTGTCGACCAGCCCGAATTCCTCGCCGGCATCGAGGATGACGTCGTGCAGGTACACACCAAATGACCGTGAAGGCAGGATCAGATAGGACTGCACACCGTCCTGGTCGTCTCTAACCAGTTCGGTAGCCACGCCGGCGACAAGGGTGCGGGCCGCTGTCCCTTCGGGAAACATGTCATCGCTGAGATTCAGGGCGCAGATCTTGGCCAGAACCCCTGGAGCGTTCACACCGGTGAGCCGGAACATTGCTCGGACATGGCTGAGGTCGACCACGTCATCCTCGCCGGGTCGAGGGCCGAGGACCGTCCACTCTCCAGGGCTGACCGACCAAACCAGCTGATCACCTGGTCGTTTCGAGATGCCCGGCCCCACATCATCGAATCCGGAGAAGACACGCCACTTCGAAGTGAGACTTACGTCTGAGAGAGTCAGGGCACCATCGTCCGACGACGCGACCTTGGTCACGATGCCCCTCGCGATGGGGTTCCAGTCAGCCACGGAGCCTGGTCCCTTCAGGGTCGAAGTGGGCGTGATCGGTCATCACCGTTGCTGCAACCGTCGCCCCATTGGGCAGACGAATGTGGAGACGCTGCCCTCCATTGGCAAGGTCCTCATCAATCCGGGCAAGACAGATCGACCGCTCGAGGGTGGGCGAATGCCGGCTCGACGTGATCCGTCCCTTGATCCTCTCGCCGGCGTCGATGATCTGACTTGCCTCCGGTGGGACGACTGTCGGGTCATCGGTCTGGACAGCGACAAGACGGCGGTGGTCACCCCTCTCTTTCTGCCAGGCCAGCTCGGGTTTCCCGGCGAAATCGGGCTTGTCCATCTTGATCGCCCAGTCGATGCCGACCCCGAAGCCCTGTGTCAGACCGTCGGTGTCTTGGCCGACGATGAAGTGGCCTTTCTCGAGACGCATGATTCTCTGCGCTTCCACGCCAAACGCCGTCACCCCGAGGTCATCCCCGAGCTCAATGAGGTTCTCCCAGAGCGAAAGCCCATAACCGGCCGGCACATGGATCTCATAGGAGAGCTCTCCGGTGAATCCGATTCTCCACAGGAAACAGTCGGCGACGCCGCCCACCGTGCCGGTCCGAACCTCCATGTACCCGAAGTGATCAGGGTCGAGGTCGACTTCGGTGAGACGGCCCACCAGCTCACGTGAGTTGGGACCGGCGACGTTGATGCTGGCGTAGCCGTCGGTGACCGCGGTCATCTTCACGTCCCATTCCGGGAATCTGGTTTGAAGCCAGTCGTCGAGCCAGTTCCAGACACCTCCGGCGCCTCCTGACGTTGTCGACATCATGTATCGGTCCGGGCCGAGACGACCGGTCACACCGTCGTCCATGATGACCCCGTCCTCGGCGCACATGACCCCGTAGCGGACTTTGCCGATATCCAGTTTTGACCATTTGTTGACATAGACGAACTCCAACAGCCTGGGCACGTCCACCCCACGAAGGTCGATCTTTCCCAGCGGGCTGATGTCGATGATCCCGACACCGTTGCGCACCGCTTGGACCTCGGTTTCGGGGTTGCCGTAGTGATCGGGGCGGATCCACTGCCCGGCAACCAAACGTCTGGCGTTGTGTGCCTCGTGCCAGGGCTGGATTGGGGAGTAGCGGATCGGCTCGTGATGTCTGCCGGCGAGTGTTCCCAGTCGTATCGGGGCGTATGGGGGTCGCCAGGTGGTGGTGGAGATTTCAAGAAGGGCCGCTCCGATGGCCTCGCCGTGAACGGCAAGGGCGTTGACCGCTTCCACCTTGCCTTGAACCGGCCCCATGCCTGCGGTGGTGTATCGCTTGGCCAATTCCATCGAGTCGTAGCCTTCGGCCGCTGCGGAGAAGAGATCCTTCGAGGTCACATCCTCGGAGTAGTCGACAAAGCCGTGCGTTGTCGACCGAAATAGCTCGGGATGGTCTCCGAGCTTGAGATTCGACACAGATCCGGGTGGGATGCCGTGGGCACGGCGGGCGGCTTCGGTTCCGGTGGCTGACCCATGATCGACAAGTTCCTGGGTGGGCCCGTCTCCAATAATCCCGCCGGTGGCCATCACGTTGCCGGGAAGAGCAGTCGACACGAAACGCGCCGCTTGCTTGCTGTAGGCCGGTCGGTCGCCGGACATGTTGAGCAGAGCGGTAGGTGTGGTCCAACCGGTGGCCGTGACCAGGAGATCAGCCTCGATTCGTTGTCCCTCAGAGCCGATGACGCCTTTCACGCTCTTCTTGCCGATCGCCTCGACTACGGTCTCACCCTTCCTGGCATCGAGAACAGCAGTAACCTCAACACCTGCCCGCTCCAGGTCGACGACGGCCGCATCACCTGAAGGGTTGGCCGTCACAACCACCGCTCGACTGCCCGGCCTGACCGCATAGAGATTGATCAGTCTCCTCACCGCCGTGGAGAGCATGACACCGGGGAGATCGTTGCCCTTGAAGACATAGGGACGCTCCAAGGTGCCGGCAGCGACGACGAGGTTCTTCACCCTGGCGAGGACCAGCCTCTCCTCGACATGGGACAGGTTGCGTTGCACGACAGAGACCCAGTTGTGATCGAAACGACCTGCCACGACAGCGTCAGTCATCACTTCGATATTGGACCGGGTGAGGATTGCCGTTCTCAACTCGTGGAGCGCAGCTAGATCATCCGCATCGCCATACCGAAGATGCCCGCCGAGCTGGTGTTCCTCTTCTGCCAGGATGACGTTGGCACCGGCGTCCGCGGCCGCGATCGCGACCGACATTCCCGCAGGACCGCCTCCTGCCACCAGGACGTCGGGATGCGCGTAACGGTGGTCGTAAGCGGTAGATCGGTGCTCGGGGTTGACCACCCCACCAGCGGCAAACCGGCCCAGGACCCGTTGATACCACGGCCACAGCCAGCGCGGTGAAATGAATGTCTTGTAGTAGAAGCCGGGAGGGAGAAAGCGTGACAACAGTTGGTTGACGGCCTTGATGTCGAAGGAGAGTGATGGCCAAACGTTCTGGGCAGAAACGGCCAGGCCATCGACGAGTCGTTGGTGGGCGCCTCTGACGTTGGGCTCGTCTCCAACCTGGACCATGGCGTTGGGGTCGTGATAGGTGGCAGTCAGGAGACCCCTACGACGGTGATACTTGAAACTCCTCGACAGGACGCGTACCCCGTTGGCAGCCAAGGCCGAGGCGATGGTGTCGCC
>QIDW01000188.1 GCA_003230435.1 Acidimicrobiia bacterium
CTCCTAAAGTAGAAAACCCAGGCACCGCCTGGGTTTTCCGTTAGTAGCGGGGGCGGGATTTGAACCCGCGACCTTCGGGTTATGAGCCCGACAGATAGGACCCCAACAACGCTGATCCGCGCTGATTGGCGATAGTCAACGCGGTAACTCCGGGGTATGACTGATAACGAGTGATAGCTGGTGTCACCCAGTGTCAGGTCGTTGGGCTTCAGACTGGCTTCAGGCGACGGATTCCGGCTTCAAGAATTCGACCTCAGGAGCGAACACTCAGAGTGGCCGCAGCTACAGCGGCCAGACACCCCGGTCCGAGTGTCCGGACGGAGAATCGACGTTCTCCGTCCATCACGTCGAAGGCGGCCAACCAAGACGGCCTGGTCGTCACTTCGATTGTGATGACCCCGGCACATGAGTGGAGCTTCTAATTATGCTAGGTATCGAGTTCACGTAGGAGCAGCTCGACTTCCCCGGAGAGATCTTCAGTGTCGACAGCTCGCCCGCCATGATGACCGAGATTGTGGCGCGCTACACCCGAAGTCTCGCCGGACACATCGCCGACAGGATCATCGACACCACGGACTCACAAGTCATTGAAGGCGGCTGATCGAAATACCGGCCTTCATTGCGTAAACGACCTAGACGCCTCAGATCGGTATGTGAGATGAGGCTCGCTGGCGCGATGTGAGCTACACATTTCAGTGGGGCTAGATCACCTCGACCTCTTGGTAGATCTCGATACGGGGCTCGCCGACGATCCCCGCCCGCTTGCTCGCATCGTCGATCCTGGGATCGGCGACAAAGCCGTTGAGGGCGTCGAGCGTGTCGAAACCCGCAACCACAATCACAGTCTTGTCATCGTCGAGTTTGCGATTGACCCGTGCGACTCGTGCGCCGCCAACAATGGTCGGCTGCATCGTGTCATAGACCGCCTTCCACCTGTCGTAGTCCTCGACAGCGTGGCTGATGTTCAAAACATACATTTAGATCCTCCTCCGGATGCTTCGAGGTCGATGTCAGCTAGGCGACGAGTTCTTCGGTGGTCGGGTCGCTGGCCCTGCGGCCGGTCTTCTCGTCTGACTTTGCAGCGGCGTCCATTATTGGCAATATCATCTTTTTCATCATGGCCTCGCCAACAGACGGGAAGGCTCGGATGATCGCCCCACCCTTTGCCGAAACCTTCTCCGCCCTGTCCTTCTTGATCACGCCGATCACATCGGCGGCGACTTCGTCGGCGGACATCATGCCTCTGGCCATCGCGCCGTCGAGTTTGACCCCCGAGCGAGCCTCGAGGGACCTAGTCATGCCTGTATCGGCAATGCCACCAGGGATCACAGTTGACGCCGAGACGCCAGTCCCCTTGAGTTCTTTGCGGAGGGCACTGGTGAAGTGCTCCAAGCCGTCTTTGGTCGTCCCATAGGTCACAAGTCGTGGCATCGCCATCGAGGCCGCAATGGTGGATATGTTGACGATCTTCCCGCTGCCCCGGCTCAGCATGTCGTCAAGCACAAGACGCGAGAGATGCATCGGAGCCACCAGATTGAGAACTACCTGATATTTCACATCCTCCCAGTCGATGTCGGAATATTTCTCCATGCTGCCCACACCGGCGTTGTTTACCAGTAGGTCAACACGCCCGAACTCGTCGAGTGTTCGGTCAACTAGAGACTCACGTTCGATTTCGTTGGTGAGGTCGACGGACCCGATCCGGGCCCGGACATGTCTCCGGGCCGGATTGAGCCGACGTGGCGTTTGTGTAACGCCAGTGTCGTTGAGGTCAGCCATTGTCGGGGAATGGCACCCAAAGGGCTATGAGAGCCCCCGCCGGGTCGGCAATAGTGACCGCCGTTCCGGCCGGCCCGTCTGTCTTGGGTTGCACAATTGTCCCCCCGGCGGCGACGGCCTTGTCGACCGCGGGGTCGAGATCTTCGACGTGAACGTATGGAACCCACCGTCCGGCGAATTCGTCTTCGGCTTTGAGCACTGCTGCCCAGGGTTGTTCGCCATTCATCATCCATGACGTATATGGACTGTCGCTGTCGTCGGGACCGAACGGTCCGTCAAAGATCGACGCGTAGAAGTCAGTGACAGCGCTGACATCGTCTTCCTTGGCGTTGACATCGAACCACATGAATCCATTGGGCATTGGAGCGTCTCCTATCTCTCTGCTTACTCCTGTGCCAGGACCATACCCATCGGATCTTATAATGCAAGTGATCTTGTAAAACAAAAGCCTGAATGAGTATGCTCATATAGGCAGTCTCAAGTACCAACTGACCAAGAGGAGGAGAAACGGCGATGCCAGCAGAAAAGTGGACCGGCTACGAACGGTTCTGCCCATTCTCCAAAGGCCTTGACGTCATTGGTGGAAGGTGGACGCTTTTGATCGTCCATGAACTGCTGGGTGGCGGGCAGCGATACGGCGAGCTCAAGGACCATCTTCCGGGCATCTCATCCAATGTGCTGGCCGATCGGCTGCGCAAACTGGAAGCTTCGGACGTTGTCAGGCGTGGTGTCGGAGAGCCTGGCGACGGAGTCCGCTATGAGTTGACCGAGCGAGGCCGGGCGCTGGGACCGGTCATGGCGGAGATCCGCCGTTGGGGTGTCGCCGAGCTCGTCTCGATAGGCGATGAGGGTGTGCGCTATGACTTGGCCTATGCAATCCCTGATGATCTCGCTCTTGATGAAAGCTACGAGTGGAGGATCGACGACGAGATCGTCAGCCTCACCATCAAAGGACAGATCCTCACGCTGACTCGAGGACCGGCAGCAAAACCGGTGCTTGTCCTGCACACCAGCCACCAATTCCTACAGCAATGGGCAGCAGGTGAACGCAACTGGAAAGCGGGCCGCAGCAGCGGCGATGTCACCATTGAAGGCCCGGCAAACGCCTGGGACCGCATGCAGATCGCAACCAACTACCCCGGCCGACCCGCAGACCTGCTCTCCAAACTGCTCGACTCCGAAAGATCAAAAACCGCTGGCACCAAAGCACACCAATGAACAGCAAGCGCGTGCGGAAATCAATCAGGCGGCTCTCAGCCGGCGAGCCCAATGGAAAGAGGAAGACCAATGACAATCGATGAAACCACGGCCAGAGAAGAATTGTTCTGGGATCTCGCCAACGAGATGTACACCGATCCGGCAGTCGCAGAAGGAACCATGATGGGATTCCCGTGTCTTCGTGTCAACGGCCAGTTCTTCGCATCACTAGACAAGAACACCAAGAACATGATCGTCAAGCTGCCGGCTGCCAGGGTCGAGGAGCTTGTTGCCAGCGGGCATGGACTGCCCTTCGCCCCGAGCGGCCGTGTCTTTCGAGAGTGGACCGCCCTTCCTGTCCCTGACGAAGAGACGTGGCGAGCCTTCCTTCACGAAGCCAAGGAGTTCGTCGATGCCTGAATTCTTCGCGGGGTTCCCCAACGAAACATTCCACTTCCTCAAAGGCTTCCACGCCGACAACACGCAAGCAGGTTCCTGGCGGCTACCCACCGGATCGCCGGCGCGGTGCGCTGCTCAGACTCAACACCCTTCATCGATGGCTCATAGAACACTTCTCTCCCGATGACTGAAACTCATACGAGGAGCTCCATCTAGCGAGAGAGGGACTGTCCGGCATTCTGTGTAAGAGGCGACTAGACCGAGGACCGGTCGGAAACCCCTTCATGGCTGGTAACCCCCATCGCCCATCTCGGCAGATAGGACTAGCGCCGCTCACACCCACCAGTGTCACGCCCCTGCTCAAGGCCGAAAGGTCGGCTCGCCGGCAACGACCGGGAGCCCGAGAATGCATCTGCCGGAACCGAGGCGCCTCTAGTACCCGAAACCCTTGGCTCCTCCCCGGCCGTACACCCCTGACCAGGCCTGATGCCCAACGGCATATCAGCAGTCGACCCAGCCAGCAGCGACAACAACACAGAAGCCCAGCAACCACAAGGAGAATCCGGCTACTGCCTGAAGCCAAACGGAACCCACAACCCGACGAGTCACGGTAGCTCAGAGCCCGTGTGGCAAGGCCCTGAACGCGGAAGAAACCAGGCGGTGCCTAAGTTTTTCTATTCGTAGCGGGGGCGGGATTTGAACCCGCGACCTTCGGGTTATGAGCCCTACGAGCGCGCTTCGAATACCGTTGTGCCACGCTGATTGGCGCTATTCAACATCCTCCCAGATCGGAACGCATGTCAACGAATGTCGGGCCGTGTCACACTGTGTCAGGCGGTTGGGCACCAGTTTGGCACCAGTGTGACCCGCAGAACGGGGCCCTCATGCACCACGTCCGTGGACGTGGCTAGCTTCCTGCCGGCAACAGGCACGGTTGCGTACGCATAGGTGCGCTGCGGCGGCTCACGGGTCAGCCGCAGACGATTGGACGATATGTCTGGTATAGTAGACAGTATGTCCATTTCTGGAGGTCTGATGCCGATGAGAGTCTCTAATCCTGTGATCGCAGTGCAGAATCTGCGCAAGACGTTCGGTTCCGTTGAGGCGGTGAAGGACGTCAGTTTCGAGGTTCAGCCCGGACAGGTGCTTGGGCTTCTCGGTCCCAACGGTGCAGGCAAGACCACCACGATCAACATGGTCAGCACGCTGCTGCAGATTGATGCCGGAGAAAGCAACGGTCGATGGTTTTGATGTTCGGACTCAACCGGAAGTGGTGCGACAGTTGATAGGACTAGCGGGTCAGTCGGCTGCAGTGGATGAGAAGCTGACCGCACGCGAAAACCTGGAGCTGTTCGGTCGTCTGTACAAGATCCCGCGTGGTGAACGTCGGCGACGAATCGAGGAACTGATCGAGCGATTCGATCTGGGCGAGTTCGCGGACCGGCC
>QIDW01000453.1 GCA_003230435.1 Acidimicrobiia bacterium
CGTTCACAACCGGATGGATCAGTCCCCGAGGCGGCACCGCTGCTGCCGGCTTCACCGACAAGGTTCACTACCTGGCGATGCTGCGACGACTCCGCTCACTCACGTAACTCAGAGCGATCCCGGCTTTCCACCGGGCTTTCCGTGCGTTTGACGTCGTATGCGCTCGCCCGGTTAGCGGCCGACCCAGGATCGATGGCCCACAGCCCACTGAGCAGCCGGGCCGACCGCGCATCTGGAGTTGACCCGGTTGTGTGGACACCCGATGCGCTTCAAAATCGGGGCGCCGCATCCAAAGCACGCGCATGATGAACCGTTGGGCTGGCCGCCCGCGCACGGTGGTCATGGCGTGGCCATCGCCCGAGCGCAGTCGTGCCGCTCTCGCGTATCAGCCGAGGCGGGTGCTATGGCGCGAGATGGAATGATCTGAACGAGGTTGATTGATCGGCGGCCGCGTAGCTTTGCGGACGAAACCCGATCTGTGGTCCGTGGGTGCGATCCGGAGAATGCCCTGCTCAGACTGCGCTATTCAGGTTGCCCTCGAACCAGGGAATCCGGTTGAACCCAGGCTCCCCGTTGCCGTGTGTTGTGATGAGGGTCACGGTGGCTAGGTCTTAACCGGGGAGACATCGTTCCGCTTGTTGGGAGGTGGGTGAGCCGTCGGAACATTGTTCCGTTTAGCGCAGGACGCGGGAAAGGTTGAAGTCGCCTTGGTGGATGATCTCTCCGTCGAGGGTGACGACGATGACCTTTTTCGAGCGGACTTTGATGATGGCGGTGACGTATTGATGGGTCTGGTGCTCGGCGACGGTGATGCGTTTGCCGAACAGGTCGACGTAGCGGTTGGATCGGATGTAGCGGACAACTTCGATCCGTCCTTGTGCCGGTAGCCGTGTCGGCGGCTGGTACCCGGTTGACAACGGTTTTTGTGGCCGGTCTTTCCACATCTGGTCTGGTGTTGCGCCTTTGTGGGCCGAATAGCGATGGTGGGCATTGTGGAACTCGATAAAGGCCGTGTTTTCAGATCGGAGGTGGTCGAGGCTGGTGAAGGTTTCGGTGCGGAAGAACGACTTGTCCCACACGTCGTTGAAGTGTTCGATAACACCGTTACGCCACGGTTCGCGCACCGGGATGAACCGGGGGGTTACTCCGAGATCGAGACAGGTGGCGACGATCGGGCCGAAATGCTGGTAGGCGGGTTGGATACCACCACGGAAGTTGGCGTGGTTGTCGAACTGGGCCATGGTCGGGACCCCAACCGTGGACCAGATACCCACCAGTGACACTGCCAGCAGCGGCGGGCGGAGTTCGGTGACGATGTCGTTGCCGGCCAGGTGGGATCCGACATCGATCAGGTTCAGAGCGTGGAACTGGTCGGCGCCGAACAGGTGACGGGGGCCGATCATGTCGATCTGATGGGTGGTTCCGACCTCTACGCCCACCGGACTGGGATAGGGCACGCCTTTGGACACGTAGCCGGCCTGGTGTTGGCGAGGCCGGGTCACTCCTGCTTGAGCGAGTATCCGTTCGATCGTCCACGTAGCAGGGATAGGAACGATACCGAGCCGGTGCATCTCCCATTGGATTGCCAAAGACCCGTACTGCGCTCGAGGGTTCGCGACGAGCCTGGCTCGAGCGGCGAGGACCTGACTTCGCAGATCATCCGGTGTCCGGTTCGGCGAACGGTGCGGCATCCGCGAATGGCCCTCTGCCCATGTGTCCTCGTGGCCTTCTTCGCTGTGACGGGCCACCCACTTGCGCACCCACCGAGTGGTCCGTCCCAACGCTTCGGCGATCTCAGACGGACTCTCACCCGCCAACCGACGTCGAACCGCCTCCTTGCGCCGCTCCTCTTCTGACATTCGGGCCTCCTCACTCGATGAATCGGAGCGAGAAGCCAAACCGGAACGATGTCCTACCGGCTAATGATCTCCACAAGCGGAACGATGTCCTGCTGTTCACGGCGGAACGATGTCCTGTGGGCCGTCAGC
This sequence comes from Acidimicrobiia bacterium, assembly GCA_003230435.1. Taxonomy (GTDB): domain Bacteria; phylum Actinomycetota; class Acidimicrobiia; order Spongiisociales; family ZC4RG35; genus SZUA-217. The sequence continues at coordinate 1,989 of QIDW01000453.1, forward strand.
TAGGGTCCGGCGCTCATCGGCTTGAAATGCCCACGATGTGGTCTTGTCTTTGCCACCAGTCGCACCAAAAAGGAGCGGTTGACCTGGGCAGCGTCCTGTCGTATCAGATGCCGGTGGCAAGGACTGGGCCGCCGGCACGCACCAGGGCGCCAACGTGGGAGGGCAATTGTGAAGGCGATCGTGTATGAGCGGTACGGGCTCCCCGAGGTGCTTGAGATGCGCGAGGTGGAGATCCCCGTTCTCGGGGACCGCGACGTGCTCATCAGGCTGGAGGCGGCGTCGGTGAACCGGTCGGACTGGGAGGGCCTGATCGGCAAGCCTCTCTACGCCCGGATGAAAGGCCTTCGCCGACCTCGCCGCCCCATCCTCGGGTCGGACGTCGCCGGGCGGGTGGAGGAGGTCGGGAGCGCCGTGGATTCGTTTCGACCGGGTGACGAGGTGTTCGGCGATGTCATGCACCACGGGGGGAGCGCATTTGCCGAGTACGTCCGCGTCCCGGAGACGGCGCCCATCGTTCACAAGCCGGCAACGGTTACCTTCGCCGAAGCGTCCACCCTCCCGCAGGCGGCGCTCATCGCCCTCCAGGGCACGTTGGGGAGGATCGAGCCGGGGGATCAGGTCCTCGTCAACGGCGCCGGTGGAGGAGCGGGCGCCTTCGCGGTGCAGATGGCGAAGGCCGACGGGGCGGAGGTGACCGGGGTCGACAACGGCCTGAAACAGGAGTTCATGCGATCTCTCGGCGCCGACCATGTGCTCGACTACACCCGGACGGACTATACGAAGACGGACACCGGCTACGACCTCATCTTGGACCTGGTCTGTGAGCGGTCGATGTTCGCCATCCGGCGGGCGGTCGCTCCCGGCGGCCACTACGCGGCGGTCGGCGGCACCACGCGCGCCCTGCTGTCCGCGGCCACCGTGGGACGACTGTTATCGACTGGCGGCCGGAGGATCGGCGTGCTCATGGTGCGACCTAACAAAGAGGACCTGCTCCGGGTCGCCGACATGGTCGTCGCCGGCACGCTTCACACCAATATCGAGAGGACCTACCCGCTGGACGGAGTGCCCGAGGCGCTGCGCCACCTTGGGGAAGGTTGCGCCCTCGGGAAACTCGTTGTCGAGATCGCCTGACCTCGTCATAACGCCCCCACCCCCGCGGTCGCCCGTGCCGAGTCGAACCGGCACAGGCGCCCCTCTCCCGGTCTCGAGGCTGGAAACGCCTGTGATCACCCTCCTTGGACAGCGCGAGGTAAGCGTTCGTGCCTCACGGCCAAGACCTTTTCTCCACTGTTGGCCGCATTCTGGTGCGCGGCCGCGAGGCGACCAGATGTCCTTCACGCTCTTGCCCGGTCTGTTCGATTCGCCGGCACTACCCGGATCAAACAGCCGCCGATGTCGCAGTCTGGTCTAATGCGTCGAGGATGAGATCGAGTCCGAATTCGAACTCGCTGTCGAAGCTGTACTCGGACCTGAGCGTGTGTTCTCCTATCTCGACGAGATGCGGAAACTCGGTCGTGGTCATCTGCTCGAGGAGGGATTTGGTCGACTCGGTCATCTCCTCTGCGGTGCTGAACGGCATGCTGGACTCCTGGATGACATGTCCGTACACGTAGCTGTCGAGCAGCCAGAAGGCGTGGATGGCGTTCTCGACGGAAAAGCCTGCTGATCGCAGGTTCCTGAGGATGGAGTCCAGATAGCGCAGGACGGTCGGTCCCATCGAGTCGCGGGTCTCCAACAGCCCGATCGACCACGAGTGACGGCTGAGCACCGCCCGCGCCGAGATCGCCCGCCGCCTCATAGCTTCTTTCCACTGGGCTCCTTCGCTCGGGATCTCGATCCCGCCGACGACGAGTTCGACGATCCCATCCAGGATCTCCTCCTTGTTGTCGACGTGTTTGTAGAGCGACATCGCCTCGACACCGAGTTCAGCGCCGAGGCGACGCATCGTCAGGGCGCCGAGTCCTTCTCGATCGGCCAGGTCAACAGCAGCCTGCAGGACCCGTGCTCTGGTCAGGGGCGGGCGGAGTGAGGTGTCATCGTTGGGCATCACGCTTTGACAAGCTTACTAAGTAATCGTAGGGTTACAAAGTAAGCCAACACCTGCTATCGAAAGGAGACAGCAAATGCCTACCCAAGCCTCGAATCCACAAATTAGGGCCGCGGCGAAGTTCGAACCCTCCACCGTGAATGTGAGGATCAAGCTCTCGGCGCTATGGGCGGCAATGCTGTTCGTCTTCGCCTACGTTGACATCTTCAGCTTCTACCGACCCGACTTCCGAGCCGACGTCGAAGCTGGCCAGATCGGCGGGTTCACCGTCAACCAGTCGTTCCTCCTGGCGACCACGATCTATGTCCTGATCCCCAGCCTGATGGTGTTCGGCGCACTCGTCCTGGCACCAAGAATCAACCGAATCGCCAACATCGCACTGAGCATCATGTATGCGCTGACCATCGCCGCTGGGGCGATCGGCGAGTGGAACTACTACATCCTCGGCAGCGCCATCGAAGTCGCCCTGCTCGCGGCCATCGTCTACTACGCCTGGACCTGGCCGAAAGAGACCCCACCAGCTTCCATGAGCGGACAAGAGGCCGCAGCTCACATGGTGCAACCCACCGCCCCGTAGCCCATCTGAAACCACTACCAGCGACATGTCCTCTACCCGGGACACCGCAGGATCGGACAGGCTTGCTCATTCGCCCGGCCAACCTTCCACGAAAGGAGAGAGATAACTTCGGCGCGTGTCTGTTGAAACACCCTGTGAGGTGCGGAGGTCCGGGCGTTGTCGGTCATTACCCGTTCAACGGTGACTTGCTATCCGCCAAACCAGG
>QIDW01000089.1 GCA_003230435.1 Acidimicrobiia bacterium
TGTCGATGTCGGCCTCGTGAACGGAATTGTCGTCATCCCGGAAATAGCCCGTCCAACTTGCCTCAGCGCTGACCAGGTAAGGATATGGATTGATGCGTGTGCCCCCCTGCCAGATCTCGAAATGGAGGTGTGGTGCAGTGCTTTCAGCATTACCTGAATCTCCCACCCAACCGATCAGCTGACCCGCCTCGACCTGAGTGCCCACCTGGATTCCTGGCGCAATCCCCCATGCCAGGCCATCATCGCTGAAGGAGCCATCTGGTTTCTGCGTGTCGTTGTTGAGGTGGATGTATTGAGTAGCCCACCCGCCACCGTGGTCGATCTTGAGGATGCAGCACGTTGACCCGATCCACTCGACGGTTCCTGTCGCAGCGGCCACGACCGGCACCCCTTTGCCGTCGTAGGTCATGATGTCGGTGGCCTCGTGTCGGCGCGGACATCCGGATCCGCCCCGGCAGTCGTCGAACGTGTCCGTGTAGTAAGTATCTCCGGCAACGGGGAAGACGATCTTGTTCGGATCAAAACCCGCGGCCAAAGCAGGGAGACTCAAGGCCACCAGCGTGACCAGGACAGTCCCGATGACCATCAAACGACGCAAAAGAAATTCCACTCCTTGACTCGATCTATCGACTTGTTCCAACACGGACTTGAGTGCCCTTTCTGTGCGAGTTCTCCCAACTCTGAGTGACCTTCAGATAGCCGAGACCCCGCGCCCAGCGGTACGCTGGTCACCGCGGTGCCAACGGATGTGTTCTGCTGGCTCGAGACCGATGCGGTTTAGCAATAAGAACTCCGGGAAGCCCCTCATGTCTACTCGATGGATCACTCACAAGTTCGGCGGCACCAGCCTTGCCGACGCTGACGCCTTCGGCGCCGTCCGTGACATCCTCCTGACACCCACCGATTTCAGACAGGCCGTCGTCGTCTCGGCGGTCGCGGGTGTGACGGATGACCTGATCGACCTGGTTGGCATGGCGGGCAGCCGTGACACGGGATACGAGGATAAGGCCAGGCGCATTCGCGAGAAGCAGGCTGCCCTCATCGAGCAATTGGCTCCTGGCGACGTGGGGCAGGCTCTATTAGTGCAGGTGGACAACGAAATTGATGAGATCCTGGGTCTTCTCAAGGCATCCTGGGTGATGCGCACCTCTACCAGCACCACCGATGCTGTTGCAGGATACGGGGAACTGTGGTCGGCGAGGCTGCTCGCAGCATTCCTCGCCGACTCCGGACTGGACGTGACTTGGATGGACGCACGCGAGGTGCTGGTCGTCAACCCCGCGGAACTGGCGTCGGCTGTCGACTGGGAGACTTCCCTGGCCAATCTAGACCAGTGGCTGTCAGGCTGTGACGCCGACACATTGGTCATCACAGGATTCGTCGCGTCGGATTCGCAAGGATCGCCAACGACTCTCGGTCGCAATGGAAGCGACTATTCGGCATCGATCTTCGCAGATCTTCTGTCGGCGGTGGAGATATCGATCTGGACTGATGTCGACGGTGTTCTCAGCGCCGACCCTCGACTCGTGCCAGAGGCAAAGGTCCTGGAAGAGCTCTCCTACGACGAGGCAATGGAGCTTGCCTACTTCGGGGCTGAAGTCCTCCATCCCGCTGCAATGACACCGGCCGTCCGCGGCGAGATCCCGATCTACATTCGGAACACGTTCAACCCGTCTGCTCCTGGAACGCGCATCCATGTTCAATCGAGTACCGACTCTCCGGTCAAGGGGTTTGCCTCCATCGGATCGGTCGCCCTCCTCAATCTCGAGGGAAGTGCGATGGTCGGCGTCCCCGGAATCAGTGAGCGTCTGTTCGGCGCGCTTCGCCATGCCGGCGTCTCGGTAGTGATGATCTCCCAGGGGAGCTCAGAGCACTCGATCTGCTTCGCCATCCCCGACAACCAGTCTCACCTGGCTAGCTCGACGATCGAATCGGTTTTCGAGACGGAGCAAAAACGTGGAATCCAGACCCTGGAAGTCACCGATCACTGCACGATTCTCGCCGTCGTCGGTGACACCATGTCGGGCACACCGGGTGTCGCTGCCAACTTCTTTGGCGCGCTTGCGAGAGTCGGTGTCAACGTGAGGGCCATCGCCCAGGGCTCCTCAGAGCGAAACATCTCCGTCGTCATCGACGAGGCTGACGCCGCCAAGGCTCTGCGAGCGGCACACGCCGGGTTTTATCTCTCCAAACAAACGCTTTCTATCGGTCTCGTTGGGCCCGGGCACGTCGGGTCGACCTTTCTCGATCAGTTGGCTGCCAGGCGCGACTGGCTTCGCGAAGAATTCGGCGTCGACCTTCGAGTGCGAGCGATCTGCACCAGCAAGGAGATGATCGTGGACGAAGCCCCAATCGAGCTCCTCCACTGGCGAGCGCGTTTAGCCGAGGAAGGAGTACCCACCGATCTCGATGGGCTGGCCAAATACGTCCACACCGAGTCGGTACCCCATGCGGTGATCATCGATTGCACCGCAAGTGAAGACGTCGGATCACGGTATCTGGACTGGCTCTCCCAGGGGATTCACGTCATAACCCCAAACAAGAAGGCCAATACGGGAACCCTCGACTACTACCGCTCGCTGCTAGCGCGCGGGCGGCGGGCCGATGCTCATTATCTCTATGAGACCACCGTTGGTGCGGCGCTCCCGATCCTGCAGACGCTCCGGGATCTGGTGCAAACCGGCGATGAGATCCTGCGCATAGAGGGGATCCTCTCCGGCACGCTGTCGTATCTCTTCAACAGCTTCGACGGAACCAAGCCTTTCTCCAGGATTGTTCGTGAAGCTTGGGAGAAGGGGTATACCGAGCCAGATCCCAGGGAGGATCTGTCCGGGATGGACGTTGGCCGCAAGGTGGTCATCCTCGCCCGCGAGATCGGAATGGATCTGAGTCTGTCCGACCTGAAGATCGATGGACTGGTGCCCGAGGGGCTGGAGAACGGTTCGGTGAGTGAGTTTCTCGACCGGCTTGGCGACCACGATGACGAGATGGAAGAGCTTGCCGAGAACGCCAGATCACGGGGAGAGGTGCTCCGATTCGTCGGCTCGATCGCTACCGAGGAGAACTGCTCGGTAGCTTTGCGCTCCTATCCGGCCGACCACCCGTTTGCCCGGATTCAGCTGACCGACAACATCGTCCAGTTCAAGACCCGGCGCTACAAGGACAATCCGTTGGTCGTGCAGGGCCCGGGTGCGGGCCCGGAAGTGACCGCCGGAGGAGTATTCGCCGACCTCCTCCGTTTGGCTTCGTACCTCGGGGCGACCCTCTAGGCCTGGGAGCTCCTAGGCATCGACGCTGTGACGAAGTAAACCGACCACCAACCCGTCGGACAATGCATCCCATGAAGCTTCGATGATGTTCTCGTGAACACCGATAGTCCCCCACGATGAGACATGGTTCGCAGTCTCGATGAGTACACGGACTCTCGCTGAGGTCCCGTCCTGGCTGTCGAGCACCCTGACGCGATAGTCAGTAAGTCGCAGATCTTCAACTTGGGGATACCGATCCGCCAGGGCAGCACGCAGAGCCTGGTCGAGGGCATGGACGGGGCCCACACCCTCGCCAACAGTCACTCGCCGCGAGCCGTCTACGACAAGCTTGAGAGTCGCCTCCGACACGATGTCCTGATCAGACCGGAAGTCCACGAAACCCTTCCAGATCGAAGTATGGGTTTGACCATCCCCCAAGACCTCGGACCAACAGTTCGAACGAGCCGTCAGCCGCCTCGAAGTGATAACCCTTGTGCTCCAGCTCCTTCACCCTGTCAACGATCGCCGCCGCCCCACTCATATCGACCTCGAGACCCATCTCCTCGACCTTGGCCAACACCGACGCTTTTCCGCCAAGCTCGCTGACGACCATCCGCGTCTTGTTTCCCACCTGATCAGGTTTCTCGTGTTCATAGGCGTCGGAACGGCGAGCGAGAGCGGAAGTATGAAGACCCGCCTTATGTGTAAAAGCCGAAGCTCCGACGTAGGGACGGTGCGGATCTAGAGAAATATTGACGATTTCGGCAATGTGGTGAGAGATGGGGGTGAGAAGACCGAGATCACCCTCGATTGGCCTGAGGCCCTTCTTGAGCTGTAGGTCCGGGATCAGAGTCGAGAGATCAGCATTTCCAGTGCGCTCGCCGTATCCGTTGATACAGCCCTGGATCTGGGTGACCCCCGCCTCGACGGCGGCGATCGAGGCAGCAACTGCAGTGCCCCCATCATTGTGAAAGTGGACACCGATAGAGGCGTCGGCAAACGCTTCTTGAACCTCCCCAATCACATCAGTCGTCGCCGTGGGCAATGTGCCGCCGTTTGTATCGCACAGGACGAGACGCTCCGCACCTGCCTCATGTGCCGCACGGAGCACCTCGAGGGCGAACCCTGGATTTGACTCGTATCCGTCGAAGAAGTGTTCGGCGTCGAAGAAGACCCGGCGGCCGTGTCCCTTGAGGAACTCGATCGACTCACCCACCATCCGCACACCCTCATCGAGGTCGATTCGCAGAGCTTCGGACACGTGGTAGTCCCAGGTCTTACCAACGATGCAAACATGTTCGGTCTCAGCATCAAGCAAAGCTCGCAGCTGATTGTCGGAGTCGACGTCCCCTTTGGGCCTCCGAGTTGAGCCAAAGGCGGTCAATGTGGCTGTGGTCAGATCAAGTTCGGTCTTGGCACGCTCAAAGAATCTGGTGTCTTTCTGATTCGCCCCCGGCCAACCCCCCTCGATGAAGGCGACACCGAGTTCATCGAGCAGTCCAGCGATCCTCAGCTTGTCGTTGACCGTGAGGCTGATCCCCTCCTGTTGGGACCCATCCCGAAGTGTCGTGTCGTAGATCTCGAGTGTCATCTCGCCTCCAAGCGATGCCCAATAGAAAAACCCCTGCGGTGGCAGAGGATTGGGCGCAGGCCGGTAGTGGGCTGCGCCTATTCGATAATGATGATGGTGGTAGTGGTTCGAGCCATCAGGCCAGAAGTATGGCGAGGTGAGGGGCAGCGGTCAAGGCAAGCCTCGAACTCCCGGGGTGCCATCAGGGGCTGACGTACACCTCGATCTCCAGAGCGCCTGTATTGCCACCTGTAGACGTCTCGACGTCGAAGCGGACTACTCGGCCCGTGAAGGCGACCGGAGCCACCCCGGCGACAAAGGGCCCGAAGGTCTCATCGCCATCGACAGTCACAGTGAAAGTCTCGGTGATTGCCGACCCATCGCCCATCGTTCGTGTTCTGAATCCGACTGCCACCGCCGAGACTTCTTCGCCGAGATCGACAACGATGTAGGCATCATCTCCATCGCCGGCCGATGACCAAGCCGTACCAAGATCACCGTCCACGGCCAAGTCATCACCGAACGCATCCGAGAACTCTGAGCTGGACTCGATCACAGCAGCCCCCACAGCAACGTTGTCGCCCGGCAGTTCGGATTCCGAGGCGACCGGGGTTCTGAACCGAAACAGGCCACTCTGATAGAGACGTCCATCAGGTCCGACCCCCTGCAGTCGGTAGAAATACTCCGTGTCGGGACTCAGGCCGGTGAGCACCGCATTGTGATCGGAGTGTCCGGCACCTCCCATGTCCAGGTCCGTCGCAAGGCTCCCCAGTTGCTCGGTCTCACCGTATGCGACGGCGCAAACCGCCTCGATGGACGTCGACACCGTGAGCGTCGCCGACAGGCCCGACGGGTCGGGCTCCATCACAGGATCACTCAGGGCGATCTCGGAGAAGTCGGCGGGTGGCAAGGCGTCGCCACCGGTTCCCCCACAGGCGACCACCACGAGCCCGAGCATCGCGGCAACGCCAGCCATTCGAAGAAGGCTCGTCGAGTACATCCGCCGCAGTGTCTCACAGTCCAGGCCGTACGCCAGTGGTACAGCCAAGACGTCGGTCTACACCGACCCTGGATTACTGCTCGACTAACACCACCGCGACACCGTGCAGGCCTGGGCTGAGATCGATGCGCCCGACAACGCCATTCTGATCGATGAACACCGCCTGCCCGGAGCCGCTCACGGCCACCACCCCAACTCCTGGACCAAACGCCAAGTGGTGGGGAGCGGATCCGACCGTGATCGTGGTCGGGCCGTCCTCGACAAAGCCGACCACCGAGGAATCTCCAATGTCCGAGACCCATATATCTCCGGCGGAATCGGTCGCAAAGTGCTGGGGTTCGGTTACTCCCGACGGTGCCTCGATGGTCACTCCGGTCGCAGGGTCGAATGTGGCCAGCTCCGCACTGTTCCAGTTCGAGAACCAGATACGGCCGTCAGGCACCGGCAGCAGATCGTGCGGAGAGCGCCCAGTTGGGAAGAACTCCAAATTCCCGTCACGCAGCCGGCCGAGCCGATCGTCTCCGATCATTGTGAGCCAGACAGTGCCATCGCTGCCCACGGCCAGATCATGGGGCCGAGCCGGGGTTTGGATGCGGCCGAGCTCCTCGAGAGTGCCGGGATCAGCGAGGATGATGGCGCGGCCCTCTTCGTCGGCAACGTAGAGAATGTCGCCGGCATTCGAGGCTTTCACGTCGTGGGGCTCGACGCCAAGCGGCTGGGAAACCACCGTCAGGTCGACGAGATCGATCCGGGTGACGTTTCCCTGGGAAGGATGGGTGACCCAGAGGATCGCTCCGGCCGAAGTCATGTTGTGAGGCCGGTATTGAAGGTCGATCGAAGTGAGGATGGTGACGGGCCCGCATGGAGCCGGCTCGTCAAGATCGCAGGGCCGACCGCCTGTCTCCTCGAGCACGGCCAGCCGCCCCATTCGCTCTTCCGCCACCACGAAGAGTGCCGCTGTTGGTGTCGTGGTTGTCGTCGTGTCAGGCGACCCCCGGGTCGTGGTCGAAGCTGGTGATACTTCAGTCACCGTGGTCGTGGGCTCTCCGGACGTAGTGCCCTCGGCGGCTCCGGTGGTCTTTGCGGGCGTGGTCGGGGTGGTGCAGGCCGCAAGCAACGCGATCAAGAAGACCGCTGCAAATAGTGGTCGCATCGAAGACCTCAGCTTAAAGAGTGTTCAGAACGGCTGGGCGATCGGGCCGTAGAGCGCATGATCTTGTCCACTGTTCGCAGCCCATATCTGGTCACCGAAAGAGAAATGCCACCATTCCATGGGGTATGGGCAGAAACCCTTCGATACGAGTGCTGCCGTCAGCATGCGCCGCAGGCTTCTCGCCGGCTCGTTGTCTGGTTGTCCCTCCAGTGCCCTGGCCCAAGCAGCCTCGTCAAACGTGTCGAAGGCTGTGCCCAGGGCGAGCGGTACTCCTCGCCAGGAAAGAGTCACATCGATGGCCCCGCCTGTCGTATGCGGGGGTTCGTAAAGCGCCGATCCCGGATCGGCAACGTAACCAACAGGCGTTCCCTCAGTGTCGTAGTACTCGAACAATGCCCGCTGCAGCCGGGAATCCCGCCAAGCGTCCAGGACGACCAGCGCGTAACCGGCCGGAAGGGCCTGCCGGGCTGCCAGAATTCGAGTGTTCACCCCCGCTCTGACAATCAGACGCTTCGAGCTGTGAGGCCAATCATGAGAGCTGTACCAGGGGATGGTGCTGACTGCGACTGGCTCGAGAGCCTCGCCCGTCTCCCTGATCTCCCAATACTCACCTGGTAAATGAGTGACGGGGATCGGCGGGTAGGAACCCGACAACGAGAGACCCACGTCGTCCGGACTGGAGAGCTCGACGGGTGCTGTACCTCGGCTCAACTGCGGAGATGACGGACTCTAAAGACGGGCAACTATCGACGGGATCAGTGTCCCCCACCAACTGACTTGTTGATAGCCGCCTGGGCTTTGTTGAGTTCCTCGAGAGCGGTCACGTAATACTTCATGCGACCTGGAGCGCAACAATTCACCTGAAGGTATCCAAGCTGTGAACCGGCGTCCTCGAGGATGCCGATCACCCCATCGGCGGCGTCCTGATCTCCACCCATCCCAGGGATCCCCTCACGAGCGGACGTCAGCGTCCCGGCGAGGGCCTCCATCCTCGGACTTCGCGATGGCCTGCAGCAAGTTTCATGGAGCTTGCGAACGGTTTCGTCTGCCACATCAAGGGCTGCGTACGCTGCGGAAAGTGATTCGTCGTGTGTCACGAATGCGAGACTACCGCGTAGCGAGCCACTAAGGGGTCCCCCAGCCCACCCGGGGAGGGATTAGGGGCTATCCTCCGTCGTCCTGCGGAGCCGCCAGGACGTTTAGGACCAGAGGTTCAGCAGAGCCGCTAGGAGGGCAACCAGCAAAAGGGAAACAATGGAATCGGCGCACAAGGTCAATGTTATGGCGCGGCTCAAGACGATCAGCGGCCACCTCGACGCCGTGATTGGAACGGTCGATGATGAGCGGTACTGCGTCGACATCATGAAACAGGT
>QIDW01000068.1 GCA_003230435.1 Acidimicrobiia bacterium
TCCGATTCCGTAGCGCTCCTTCAGAGGTATCCAGAAGAGGAGGACGATGAACGAGACGATGATCGCCCAGATTCCAATGGTCAGACCGAACTGGACGGCGAGTCCTTGATGAAGCACGTCCCACGGCGCAACCCCGAGACCGGACTGAAGCATCAGACCGGTGCCGGCTCCGAAGAGCACGAGACCGACGATCAGTCGAAAGCCGCGCTTGGCGAGTTTGTCACCACCGATGGGAATGAACATGGGTCCGAGCACGCTAACAATGGGGACTGAAACCCAAGGAAGGAAACAAGTTGGCAATCGATTTCACAGTTCTGGACGCCGCCGGCAAGCCGTGGACGCTGTCCGACCATCTCGACGCGGCAGCCGTGATCACTTTTCACCGGGGCGACTTCTGAACGTACTGCCACGGCCAGTTGGCCGTCATGGCACAGCGACAAGCAGAATTTCTGGAACGAGGCGCCAGAGTGTTTGGACTGAGTGCCGACTCTCCCGGTCAGAACGCTGCCGTGATGGAAAAGCTTGCTCTTGCATTCCCGATCCTTTCCGACGTTGAAAGGGATCAGGCAGTGACTCCGCTTGGGTTCGCCGACGAGAACGATCTGAGACAGATATCGCGGCCGGGTGTCGTGATCATTTCGCCTGACGGGGAGATTGTGTCCAGGTTCGTAGGCAAGGACTACGCCGACAGACCTGATGAGGGTCTGGTTCTCGAAGAGCTCGGGTCCTTGGGTCTCGATCCGACCTCGCAGGTAGCGGCCGAGTTTGGCCCGGTCGAGCCAGGGGAGAAGGCTGCTTCGTACAAGGGTTTGAAGTCCTACCTCACTGGAGCCAAGTTCGCAACGCTCGCTTGGCGGGGCCGATATCGGCATATCAGCGATGAGTTCAAGGATGACACCAAGGCCTATGTGGCGATGGTGGAGCGGTACCTGGACGCATTGGCGGCCGTGGACGAGCGCAAGGCGTAACGTGAAGGCCCTATGGAGGGGCCGCAAGTTCAGCTTGTTGTCACTTGCCTGGTTGATGCATTAGCACCCCAGGTGGGTCGTGCCACCCTGGCCGTTCTCGAGAATTCGGGTTGCCGGGTGGACTTTCCCGAGGGTCAAACCTGCTGCGGACAGCCCGCGTTCAACGTCGGTCTCACAGGTCAAGCGCGGGAGATGGCTGCTCACACCCTTGATGTCCTCGACGCGACGGAGGGCCCCATTGTGGTCCCGTCAGGGTCTTGCGCCCAGATGATTGTTCACCACTACGCCGAGCTTTTCGAAGGCACAGATCGGGCTGAACAGGCTGGGCGGGTGGCGGAACGGACTCGTGAGTTGACCCAGTTCTTGGTGGACGATCTCGGCGCCGATATCACTGCCTCATGCGATGGCTGCTCTGTCGCCTACCTCTACTCATGTCATGGCCTGCGCGGGCTCGGATTGGAAGCCCAGGCTGACCGATTGCTGGAGAGCGTCGACCGCGTCGACCTCGACGGGGACAAGGAGTGTTGTGGTTTTGGGGGTCTCTTCTCAGTGGAGATGCCAGCCATCTCCGCCGCGATCATGGATGAAAAGCTCGATCGGGTCGAGGCGTCCGGCGCCGAAACACTCGTGGGGGGCGATGTCTCATGTCTGATGCACCTGGAGGGAGGTCTTCGACGTAGAGGATCGAAAGTGGTGGTTCGCCACATTGCTGAGCTATTGGCAGGTGGTGACGAATGAGCCAGCCGGTCAACTTTGTCACACGCGCCGACGCCCTCCTCGGCAGCAAAGAGGCGGCTGCCGTTGTCAAGGGGATACGGCACTTCACCGATGCGAGAGACCGCGCCGCCGCCGAGTTTCCCATCATGGAGGAGTTGCGTGATAGGGCCCGGGCGATTCGTCTTCACTCCCTCAGCCATCTCGACCGGCTTCTAGGTCACTTCGCAGATCAGGTCACCGCTCTTGGCGGCACGGTGCACTTCGCGGCCGATGCCGACGAGGCGAATCGGATCGTGGCCGGCATCCTCGAGCAGACCGGCTCACGACTGGTGGTGAAGTCCAAGTCGATGGTCTCGGAGGAGATCGAGCTCAACGATCACCTCGAAGGCATCGGCGTGGAAGTAGTTGAGACAGATCTCGGGGAGTTCATCGTGCAACTCGCCGGCGACACCCCGAGTCACATCATCGCCCCTGTGCTTCACATGACACGCCAGGACGTCGGTGGGCTGTTCGCCGAGAAGCTGGGTGTCGAGTACACCGACGATCCGACAGAACTCAACGAGATTGCCAGAGTCCATCTCAGGGAGATCTTCCTCAAGGCGGACGCGGGCATCTCCGGTGTCAACATGGCCATCGCCGAAACAGGGTCGGTTGTCCTGGTTACGAACGAGGGGAATGGCCGGCTGACAACGACGGCTCCGAGAGTTCACATCGCTCTGATGGGCATGGAAAGGATCGTCTCACGCTGGGAGGACGCTGCCGTGGTGTTGGAGGTTCTTGCCCGCTCTGCAACCGGGCAGAGGCTTTCCGTCTACACCAGCGTCACCACAGGCCCGAGGAGGGAAGACGATCCTGACGGCCCCGAGGAGACGCACGTCGTCGTCATAGACAACGGTCGCTCAGAGATCTTGGGTGGCCCCACCGCGGAGATCCTTGCCTGTATTCGATGTGGCGCCTGTCTCAATGTTTGCCCCGTCTTTCGGACTGTCGGAGGTCACGCCTACGGCACCGTGTACTCGGGGCCTATCGGGTCGATTGTCACTCCGGGCCTGCACGGATTGGAACCCTGGTGGGAGCTGCCTTACGCATCAACATTGTGCGGAGCGTGTGAGGAAGTGTGCCCGATACGGATCCAGATTCCGTCGATGCTTCTCCATCTGAGGGAACGAGCCGCTTCTGAGGGCAGACTTCCCGGCTGGCTCAACCGAGGCATGAGCCGATACGCCCGAACGACGACGGATCCTCAGAAATGGCGGAGGGCAACAAAATGGGCCTCGCGTCTGAGCGCACCTTTGGCGACACGTGGCTGGCTGCGCCGGATCCCGGGCCCGGGAAGAGGGTGGACTAAATACCGCGACCTGCCACGTCCCGCCTCAGAGTCGTTCAGCGAATGGTGGAGGAACAACCGTGAATCGTGATGCCTTTCTGGCCCGAGTCGGACGGTCCGCCATGACCGCCGTCCTACCGGAGGTGTTGGCTGTTCCCGACCGGTTGCCCGACTTGGAGCTTGAAGACCTTCTGGCACTGTTCCGCGAACGGGCCCTCGACGTGGACGCTGTTGTTCATGGCCCGATGGGGCGATACGGGGTGCCCAGGTCCGTGGCCGGGATCGCCGCGGGGCATCAATGCGGTTCCTTCATGGCCTGGGAGGACCTTCCTGCGTCCGGGGTGGCTTCGGCTCTTACCGCGGCGGGCCTGACGAGGGTGAAGGGCGAGGTACCCGTCGATGCCAGGATCGAACATCAATTGGAGTATCGCGACCTAGATCTGGGCGTCACCGGAGCCGCGGCCGGTCTCGCCGAGAGTGGCAGCGTCGTGCTCAGCCATGGACCGGGACGACCGAGAATGGCCAGCCTCGTGCCAGAGGTGCATGTGGCTCTCCTAGATCTGACGTTGATGGAGCGAACTCTGGCCCACTGGGCCCACAAGCGCCCAGAATCGGTTGCAGACACTGCGAATCTGGTGGTGATTACCGGACCCAGTCGCACCGGCGACATAGAGCAGCAGCTCACCCTTGGAGTTCACGGACCCAAACATGTTCACATCGTGTTGATCAAATGAAAGGTCTCCAAGAGCCCCCAACTCCAGACCACCCGTCGCGGGTTCTGCTCCGAATCTTGGTGCTGGCACTGATGGTGCTGGCGCTGGGTGTCGCCGTCTGGACGTCGGTAACGAACCAGAGGATCGACCTGACCGAGGATGTGCCGGCACGAGAGATCGAGTTGGTCGACTTCACAATGGTCGGGGGTATGAGGGTCAACGTTGTCACGGAGCCTGGCGGCGTCGTTCCGGTGATCCTGCTTCATGACAGCGATGTCGCCGGTGGTGCAATGCTGGACGAGGTAGCCGCGGAACTGGGTGGCCGATTCAAAGCGGTCCGACTCGACCTCCCTGGATATGGGCTCAGCGATCGTCTGCCGAACGAAGGCCTCGGGCACACCGTGGGATCGATGGCGCAGGTGGTCACCACCGTCGTCGAGGAGCGATTCGCCATACCGGTTGTTCTCGTCGGCACGGGTCTCGGTGGCCGAGTTGCCGCCGAAGTGGCGGTCATTAGTCCGGACATCGTCCGCGGCGTTGTCCTTGTCGACGTCGACTTCTGGAAGGAAGACGGCTGGAAGCAGATCATCGAGCGGCTGCCCTGGGTGGGTCGGGCGGCGACCTTCACTTTCGAGACGGGCGGCAATCTCGCAATGGATATCTGGGCGCCGAACTGTGCCACTGGTGGCTGGTGCCCAAGTCAGGATCAAATCGCTGCACGTGATCTAGCCACGACCGTTCAGGGGTCGACTGACTCGATCAGGGCATTCCTGCGCACCCGGCCTTCGGCTCTGGTGCCGTCGGATCTGTCGGATATCAGCGTGCCCGTGGCCTACGTCTGGAGTCGCGATGGCGTTGTGCCCTTCGACTCGGTGGAAAGAGTGAGACAACAGCTACCGGACATGACGGTTTCGGAGGTCGACGTCTGGAAGGCCCATCTCGAGTCACCCGGAGCGGTGATCGATGCTGTTGATGTTGTCGGTCGCTGAGAGTCAGGTCGGGTTGGCAGAGAGAATCCGAAGAAATTTCTCTGATTTGGCCCGATGCCGACCTTTCTTGTCACACTCGGTCTGTAAATCAGGTATGGGAAAGGGAGACGCTCTCGGGCTTGCGATTCGTTGCCTTGAAGCCGAGGATCTCGATGAGCAGCCGGTGGAGTCGGTTGGTGAGAGCCTGGTTCAGTTGGAAGGTTATGTCCAACAGCTGGAAGTGGAACGATCCAGACGGATCGCCAGTTTCGACGTCCGGGAAGGCCACAAGGTTCTTGGTTATACGTCTGTGATCGCGTTTCTGAAGGGCATGTGCCGGATGAGCGGAGGCAGGGCAAAACATCTGGTCTCTGTTGCTAGGGCTGCCCACCGTTTCAGATCGACTTTTCTGTCGTGGAAGTACGGGCAGATCTCGACCGATCAGGCACAACAACTGTTCAAGGCGTCGGAACAACTGCCTGACAAGTATCCTGACGCCGAGCCTGTGCTCTTGGAGATTGTCGGGGATACACCCGATGAGACCCGTCGGATCCTCGACTACTGGCGACATTCGGTGGACAAGCCGGGTGTGCTCATAGAGGAAGAACTGCAGTTGGCGCGTCGTCGTCTCGACTTCTCCCGGAAAGCCAACGGGATGATTGACGGCGAGTTCAGTCTTCCGGCTGCCGCTGGTGAGACTTTCATCACCGCCCTCGACGCTGTGATGCCTCCACCGTCAGCGAGTGATACCCGAACCTCCTGCCAACGACGGGCTGACGCCCTGGAAGACCTGAGTCGCAGCTTCCTCGAAGGCACCGAATCGTCTGAGGTGGGTGGGGAGAAACCCCATCTCAACATTCACGTCGACCTCGACGCCCTTAGAGGTTTAGCGGGTGGGCTTCATGAGACAGAAAGCGGCCATGTTCTAACAGTCGAGGCTGTCCGTCGGTTCGCCTGTGACTCCTCTCTGCATCGTCTCGTCATGAACGCAGAATCCGAGATCATCGACGTCGGCCGACGGACCAGAGTCATCCCTGCGGCTTTGAGACGGGCCGTAATCGCCAGGGACCGCCACTGCACCTACAAAGGATGCGACCGGCCAGCCAGATGGTGCGACGTCCACCACAAGATCCACTGGGCAGACGGAGGCGAAACCTGTTTGGACAACCTCTGTCTGCTCTGCCGATTTCACCACACCCTCATCCACCAGCAGGTAGACGACCTCGTCGGCGCTCGAAGTATCTAGGGCCGAAGGCCCCTACCCAACGATCTGCAGGTATGCCTGGCCGTCCTCGACTACGACCGGGAATGTCCTCAACCCCAGGTCTGCCGGACCTCGAAGCCTCTCGCCGGTTCGAGCGACTCCCATGTTCCGGACAGGTGATTACACCGTCGTCCACGTTCACCTCACCGTTTGACAGCATTGCTCCCGCGTGAGGACAGAGATCCTCGACGGCAACAACGTCGTTCCCGATGTGATAGACAGCGACCGGGCCGGTGGCCTCCTCGTCGAGTCTCAGCACCAGTCCGAGACGGCCGGCGATATCCGCCATGGCAAACAGCCTGAGTTTTCTCCCGCCAGGGGATTGGGTCCAAGCTGAAAGCCGGGCCGGGAGAACCCTTCGGAGCGCCCCCCTTGTCGTGACCAGGTCGCAGCCGGCGTCCTCGGCGTCTGCCCACGCATGGGGGTCGGGCACGGTGAGAACCCCCACGATCATGGTGAGAGGCCATCGAGACTTGCAGCCCTGAATGAGGTCGAGCCAGCCGGGTGCGCCGAGCCCAACGACAACCACGGCGGGGTCTGTGCCGACGTCTTCCCATGGAGTTGACGATTCGGAAAGCACGAGATCGAGCCCGGTCTCATCGGCGACAGCGGCCAGTTTGCGCAGGGCAAGTGGGTCGGAGATGTGAGCCAGGATCAAAGAGACGGTGTTACTGGCCGGCCGCAGTGACAACGGAATGGCTGAACTGGTCCGCCATCACTTCCCTGAGCAGATCCATGGCTTCAACGATCTT
>QIDW01000184.1 GCA_003230435.1 Acidimicrobiia bacterium
ACAGTGGTTGTGTCGACAATCTGACCGGTGAACTCGCTGCCCACAATGCTTTCGATGGTGATTCTCTGACCGACTTCGATCTCACCCCGGGAATGGAGGATGGCGAGTCGACCGCTGACTCCGGTGCCGGTGGGGGATCGATCCACCTCTCCGTCGGCAAAAACGCAGACATTGCGACTGTGGTTCTCCGGGTTGGTCGGCTTGCCGGTGAAGATCACCCCGTACAGAAAACCGAGTTCGGGCTGGGCGTGTTCGATGCGCCGACTCCGGCTGATTGCCTGCTTGATGATCCGTCCCTTCTCGACAAGCCCGGAAGGGTCAGCGAGGTCGACCCCAACCGAGTCCGCCTCCACATAGGCATAAAAGGCTCCCCCAAAACCGAGGTCATAGGTCACCTCTCCGATTCCCGCGACATCAACAGACGATCGAGGTTCGAGAGCGAACGACGGGACGTTTCGAAATCGCACCGCTGTCACCCGGCCATCCTCTGTCTCCGCCATGGCAGTCACCTGGCCGGCCGGCGTGTCGATCCGGATCGTGGTCTCATCGGATTCAATCTGAAGGATTCCGGTGTCCAGCACGACCTTTGTGAGCGCAATAATCCCGTGACCGCACATGGTGGAGAATCCCTCGTTGTGAAGGAACAACACAGAGATGTCGCTGTCGGGTGCGACAGGTGAGCCGATCCAGCCCGCATACATGTCGGCGTGTCCACGGGGCTCCCACACGAGTGCCTTCCTGAGCCCGTCCAGGTGTTCCTCAGCGAAGCGGCGTCTCTCCAAAACTGTGTCACCCGGGATGGATGGCAGTCCGTCGATCACCACCCTGAAAGGCTCACCGCCGGCGTGTGACTCGATGACCGTCAGCCGTAACCAGTGCTCGGGTGGTCGCCATTCGAGGGCGGGAGTGAGGTCCATGCCACCACGGAGGATACGTCGGCCTTTACGATCCTGGTGTGACACGAGTCCGCGACATCACCAACTCCGTAGCCGAGCACACTCGACCCGAGAACGCAGCCTCATGGGATCCGGTCGGTCTTCAACTCGGCGACATCGACGCGCCGGTCCAGCGTGTCGGCGTCTGTCACGAGGTGAACGAGGAGGTCGTCGAAACCCTGAAGCGACGACGTGTCGATTTGCTGGTGACCTATCACCCACTTCTCTTCGAGCCGACCAACCGGTTGCTGGCCGGACGCTCGGCCGAGGCGCGTGCCTTCCGCTTGGTGTCGATGGGGGTCAACCTCCTTGTGGCTCACACCGACTTTGACGCAGCCCCTGGCGGAACGGCCGAGGCGCTCGCATCCACTCTCAAACTCCGGGAGCTCGAGCCTTTTGGCGGCGATCCCGTAGAGGGCATGCCCGATATTGGTCGAGTGGGTGAGTTCGACGCCACGCTCGCAGTTCTCGACGCCCTTGTTTCGGATGCATTCGGTTTCAACGGTCTGCGAATCACCGGCAATCGGCACGCCCACGTCAACCGGGTGGCAGTCGTCCCGGGCTCCGGGTCAGACTTCATCGCCTCAGCCGCAGAACGAGCGGACGTTCTCGTGACCGGCGATGTTCCCCACCATCGGGCAGTTCGGGCAGCAGATCTGGGGCTTGCCATTGTCGACCCGGGCCATACGGCCACCGAGCGCCCAGGGATGAAGGCTCTCGTGGATCTGATCGCCCTCGTCTCCGATGTTGAGGTGATCGACCTGACAGACATCGACCCGCAAACTTGGTCCTAGATCGCCACTAGCCTCGACAACTTGATGGAGCTGCTGAGTCTCGCCGATCTTCTCGAAGTCCAAAACCTGGACCTGCAGATCGATCGCCTTCTCGAGAAACGACAGTCCCTGCCCGAGTTGAATGTCTACAAGACGGTTCACTCCAGGCTTCAGGAGCTCGAGGCGAAAAGAGACACCTCAGGCACGAGTTTGAAACAGCTCGATTTGGAGTTGGACAAGTCGGAAGGGGAGTTCCAGATTTTGGAGACGAAGCTGAATGAGCACGAAACGCGTTTGTTCGCCGGCGGGATGAGCGCCCGGGAGACCGAGTACATGCGTCTTGAGGTCCAGGGATTGAGAGGACAGCGCGAGGCAATGGAGGAGCGGGTCCTCCAGATGCTGGAGGATATTGATCCGGCCCGCGACGAGGTCAAGTCCCTCGAAACCGAAATCGAAGCTGCGAACAGTGAAAAGATGGAGCTAGAAGCATCTATCAAGCGGCAGTGGAAACAGATCGACGCGGAGTTGGCTCGCAAGGAGGATCGGAAGAAGGAAGCCGTTCGCCCGATAGATGACGACCTCATGGAGCTTTACGAGAAGCTGCGGCGGATCAAAGAAGGCGTGGCTGTTGCCTCCTACGACCACAACGTTTGTGGTGGATGCCACATGGCTTTCTCTCCTGCTGAGCAGGAGGAGGCGTTCAGCTCCGATTTGCCTCGGTGTGTGCATTGTCGCAGGATCCTCGTCGCCTGACCCATGCTGTTCTGGCACCTTGGGGCGAGCCTGTGGCTCTTCCGATGGATCTTTCGCGATCCCAAAGTCGATGTCCGGTTTCTGTTTCTTGGTGCGATCCTTCCTGACCTGATCGATCTTCCGATCGGCACCCTCTTTATGGCCGATCGCTACTCCACAGGAGAGCTTTGGTTTCACTCCCTGGTCCTGCCCAGCATCTACATGGCTCTGGTACTCGCCCTGACCCGGCGAGGGCGACGCCGGCGCGCCTGGATGGCACTCGGGATCGGTTGGCTGCTTCATCTTGTCTTGGACGCCACTTGGGTGAATCAGGAAGTCTTTCTCTGGCCGTTGTTCGGACTCGAGATTCCCGCCGGCGCGGCTCCGTTCTGGCCGCTGGCGTGGGAGCGGGCCTTGTCCGACCCGTGGCGGTGGGTCCAGGAAGTTGCCGGACTCGGTTACCTTATTTGGCTCTGGTTGGCGCTGGGTCTCAATATGACCGACCGACGCCGGAGTCTGTGGACGACAGGGAGACTTCCCGGGTACGTGGGCGATGAGACCTAGCCGACTCCTGATTGTGGTGGTGGCAGTGGTTATAGGGGCCTGTGGCGGAGGCGTCGAGACAGTCTCACCGAGTGGCACCGCAGGCCCCGGAGCCGACACCTCCCAGGAGGCAGTTCTAGAACTCATCGACCATCTCAACGTCCCCGATTTCAGTGCGGCCAGTCACCTCGCTGTTCCCAATCAGGCTGCTCTGGCATCTCTCGCCGAGGGCGCAACCTTCAGTGAGGTGGCGGAGGCCCTCAAAGGGGGTGATGCCACGGTCGCCGCCAACTTTTGGGCGGGTTTTGCTCAAGGCTCAGGCAGCTATCTCACCGGGACGGTCACGACGGTCGAAGGCTCCACGGTTAGTCAGGACGCAGAGGACTTTCAGACAATCGTCATTACCCCCGAGACGGGTGGTGATCGCGTGATGATGCTTCGAGACGTCGACGGCTATCGGATCGACCTCTTTGCCTCCTTTGGCCCGGGACTCGCCGGCAAGATGCTCGCGCCTGTGGAGCGGTTGCTCGGCACACAGACCGACGATGCGCGGGTGATCCTCGCCGAGCTCAAGAATATCGTCTCGTCACTAATGGTGGCAACCAACCTTCCTGGGTTGTCGCCGGTGGTGACACAGGAACTCGTCCAACTCGTCGAGCTGATTACCCGAGTCGGCTAAACCCGCTTCTATACCCGCAAAAGTTCAAATACGACGCGCCATGCACTAGGAAAGCGAATCCCGTTCTTGGGGGAGCGATTTGAGGGCGGGGAGGACCTCTTTGCCCAGGAGGGTGATGAGGGCGGGTTGGTCGAGGGATGCCATCTGGAGAGTGACTATGTCGGCGTTCAGGGTTTCCACCAGAGGTCGGTAGACCTCGACGATCTCATCGACCGAGTTCACAAGGCTGTATCTGCCAAGGACCTCTTCACGGGGGAGCTCGTCGGCTCGTTCCCTGAGTGTCTGGGGATCGACTGCTTCGAGCCGGCCGGGCGCACGAAGTCCTCGCCAGGAGTGAAGGGCTTCCCAAGCCTCTTCTTCGTTGGAAGCAAAGAGCGACCAGCGTGTAGCCAGAACCATCGGTTCGGGGTTTCCGGACCCAGATGCTGCTGCTTTGAGGGGTGCGATTACCCGTTCGATGGTCTCGGCCGGGTCTTTGACGGATGCGATGACTCCTTGAGCAAGTTGACCCGCAAGAGTGGCTGACTTCGGTCCGCCCGCAGCCATCAGGATCGGCACCGATCCGAGCGGGGGTGAGTAGAGCCGGGCCCGATCGGTCCGGTAGTAATCGCCGTCGAATGTGAGCTTGTTGCCGTCGAGCAACTGTCTCATGATCTGCAGCGCCTCGGACATGCGGGCGTTGCGTTCGGCATACTTTGGGAACTGGTAACCGAGGGGCCCCTCGTTGATGTTCTCGCCAGTGCCCACCCCGAGTGTGAATCGTCCACCCGACAGACGGTCGAGTGTCGCGGCGGCCTGGGCAACGACCCCCGGGTGATATCGGAACAGTGGGGTCGTCACACCCGTGGCGAATTCGAGGCTCTCGGTTGCCTGAGCCATCGCCCCGATCGTTGAAAAGGCGAAGCCGGAAGCGGACGAGTCATCGACCCACGGGTGGAAATGTTCCGACACGACGACCATGTCGAATCCGGCCTTTTCGGCAAGGACGGCATGGGAGACAAGTTCCTCGGGCTGCCATTGCTCGTGGCCGCAGAAATAGGCGAACTTTGTCAAGGGGGTCCTTTCAATGTGAGGGTCGATA
>QIDW01000072.1 GCA_003230435.1 Acidimicrobiia bacterium
GCGTTGGCGTATCAAAGCCTGGAATCACTACCGATCGTCGGCGAAAGCTCGATTGCCTCGGTGCTCGAATGGGACCCACTCATTGACGCGCTCGAGATGGCGATGATCGAGTTCTCGGCTGGAAATGTCGCTCAGCCGCTTCGTCAGATCATCCCAGTACCAGGACACGACGCGATCATTGCCGCGATGCCGGCGATCGGTGAGGCGATGGCGGTCAAGATCGTCACGCTCTATCACGAGAACGCAGGGACCGACACGCCAACCCATCAGGGCGTGATCCTGGTGTTCGACAAGGAAAACGGGTCACCGCTTGCGCTCCTGGATGGGCGTCTCATAACCGAGATGCGAACGGCCGCCGGGTCGGCCGCAGCCGCACGAAAGCTGGCCGTGGCGGCTCCAGACGTGGTCACGATCCTCGGCAATGGAGTCCAGGCCCGTGCTCACGCCGATGCTCTGGCTGTCGTGAGGGACTGGAGTGAACTGCGGCTTTGGGCGCGGGATGCGAGACGAGGTCAGGAATTGGCTGAAGAGATCGGAGCGATGTTCTTCACCACTGCCGAGGCCGCAGTTCGAGACGCTGACATCGTCGCTTGTACTACCTCGGCAAAGGAGCCGATCGTACAAGGCACTTGGCTGAAGCCCGGAGCGTTCGTGACAGCCGTGGGCTGGAACACACCCGACGGGCGGGAGCTCGATGATACGGCGATGGCCAACACGGTGATTGTTGAATCGGTTGAAGCCGCCCACGATCAGGCGGGCAACATTCGCGGCTCAGGTTGTGAAGTCTTCGCGGAGATCGGCGAAGTGTATGCAAACAACAAGACCGTTCCCGAAGGCGCAACGATCATCTTCGACTCGGTGGGCATCGCAATCATGGATGTCGTTGGCGCGAAGCTCGTGTACGACCTTTGGCGCGCTGCGACGTAGGGCTAGTGCGCCAATTTCGACACGCGCTCCAGTTCTTCCCTCGCCAGAACCTACGTGCTACCTCTCATGCGCGGAGCAAGTCCACGTACAGGCACACGTTTGACTGGCGGAGGGGGTGGGATTCGAACCCACGAAGAAGCGTCAGCCCCTTACGGCATTTCGAGTGCCGCGCACTAGACCAGACTATGCGACCCCTCCAGCGCCGGCCGAAGCCGGCGTTGGTAAGTCATAGGTTGTCGTGCGCCGTCAAGCGGCGCATTGCCGCAGGTCAGCGGGTCGGCGCCCGACCCTAGGGGTCGGGATGGCCTACTAACTACGGCGTGCCGATTTCATCGGCATAGAGAGTTTGAACAAAACACAAACTCCAAGCAACCCGATTTCATCGGGTTGCCGCGGAGGGAGAGGGATTCGAACCCTCGAGGGGGTGTAAGCCCCCAACGGCATTTCCAGTGCCGCGCACTAGGCCAGACTATGCGATCCCTCCGGGCACCTGTCTGAAAGACAGACCCCGTCTGACCGACGGGATGAGGAAGGATAATGGCCACAAGTGACTGAGCCCATTTCGACCGCAAACTACGAAGACCCGATGCGAATCGCCCTCAGGGCCGCCGAAGAGGCGGCCACTGCAGGTGATGTCCCGGTCGGAGCGGTTCTGCTCGACGAGTCGGGGGAGGTAGTCGGGGTAGATCGAAATCGACGGGAAGAGCTCCGCGACCCGACCGCCCATGCTGAGATGCAGGTGTTGTCGGCCCGGGCGAGAGAAATCGGCGATTGGCGGTTGACCGGCCACACGCTCGTCGTGACCCTGGAACCGTGCCCGATGTGTGCCGGGGCCGCCGTCTGGGCCAGGTTGGATCGGATCGTCTACGGGGCGGCCGACTCCAAAGCGGGCGCGGCCTGGTCGCTCTACAACATTCCTCAGGACCGCCGTCTCAACCACCGCATCGATCTCATCGACGGAGTCCTCTCCGACGAGTGCAGTCGGCTACTCGAGGGATTCTTCACTGACAAACGGGGTTGAGGTCTTGACCATCCAGCGGTCCCACATTCCGTATACGACTGCTCCAATGATCAAAGTCACGCCGGCCGCCATAAACGCCACCAGGTAGTCGAATCCGACTATGAGAAACCCGACTGCCGGCGCGCCAAGCAGCAAGGCTATGTCGAAAAGCGAGGTGAAAACAGTCATCGCCGATCCTCGCTCCGAGATGCGGGCACGATTGACTACCTCGCTGGAGAGCAACGGAAATACCGCACCGTGGGCGGTACCGGTGACGACGGCGGCCAGCACCAGAGAGATCTCCGACCCGGCCAATGCCATGATGCCAAGACCGGTCCCGTAGGCGACAATCGAACCCACCAGCAGCGGCCGGTGAGGTACTCGGTCGTAGAACTTGCCCCCTGCGATCCGGGTCAATGCCGCGGCGATTCCGTATGCCGCGAAGAAGGCGCCGGTGGTCCCGATTTGACGCTCGTCGACATAGGTGCGAGTAAAAGTGAACAGCGACTCGATGCCAACAGCAAAGAGCAAGGCCACAAACCACAGGGGGAGCATGTTCTTCTGAACCAGCGCCGCCCAGAAGCTACGTCGTGGCTGACGGCCCCGCACCGGAAGCACCGGGAGTGTCCTGACGATCAGCCACGACACAAACGCGATTGCGCCGGCCAGCACGAACAACCCGTCGAAGCCGAAAGTGTCAATGACAACGTCGCCCACGTAACCGCCGATGGCGATCGGGATCAAACCAGACAAGCCAAATATGGCAAGCCCCTGAGTACGGCGCTCCGCTGGTATCGAGTCGGCTCCGTAGGTGAGCATCGCGGTGAACAGAGTTATCTGGACCGTCCTCCATGCGAGGAACAACACCCACAGATACGGACCCCAGATGTCGGCCGTGATCAGACTGAAGATCACGGCCACGTTGATGAGACCCCCGACGAGAAGGACCGTCCTCCGGTGGACCAGATCGAGAACCCGGCCCATGAGTGGGCGAAGCAGCAGCGAGACGGCAGCCGAGGCGGCATATAACACGCCGATCAGGGCCTCGGTAGCCCCAAGGTCCGAAAGGTGTCCGGGGAAATGGATCATCAGGGCAAACGGAATCTCCTGGAGGAGCGCAGCCGTCAGGAGCCTGGGAAAGTTGGGTCCGAATCGATGAGCTGACATGCGAACCGGTCAAGGTAACACGGGTGAGGTCAGTCTCATCTCGCCCTACCAGCAGGGGATCTGTAGCCTTCCGGGTGATCGTGTAGGTGGGGCGCTAGGGGTGCCCTGAACCCGAAACCCTCTTCATGCGGGGCCGAATCCCCGTCCGAGGGGAACGGCACGCCGGGGCGTACAGCCCGGATGCCGGACACGTGGTGTTGACGGTCGGGTCCTGCGCGGCGGAACACCATGAATCGGGTCAGGTCCGGAAGGAAGCAGCCCTAAGTGGATCGTTCCGGGTGCCGCAGGGTTACCTGGTCTGAGCCGGCGGCCGGTGTCAACGGTGTTCACCGTATCTCGACGACGGGGTCACGATCACGCCTTCGGTTCCCCTTCTGTACGGCCAAATGATCAAATGCGACGCGCCATGCCTGAGTGCCCCCCAGCGCAAGTACGCTGACATTTCAACGAACAGATGACGCCGCTCGCGGTGTCCTCGTCCTCGACGCACCGCTGCGGGTGCGCCTTCGTCCTGCGTCCTGGCGAGGCGACGCCCCTGTCTCACCGAAACATACGACCGTACTTACGCTGGAGAGCACTTAGGTACGCGGTTTGCGCAACCTCGCCCCATACACGAAGCCGAACAGGCCGGTGCGCCAGTGTTTTTCGTAGTCGAGTCGGCGCCCCGCAAACAGGTCCTCCGGCTGTGGCAGCGCGTCAAGACTCCGGTGGAGATACCAGTACTCCTTGGGTGCACCGGCAAAAACAAGCCCCACTACCGGGAGAACAACGGCGGTCCCGACCCGATGAAGAACCCGCAGGATGGGGTTGGCCGGGCGGCTCAGACCGATCACAACCGCCGCCGCCCCCGGCTTCAGAACCCGATGCACCTCATCAAGTGTCTCGTCCACCGACGTCAGGTTTCTGAACACGTACCCACTGAACACACCGTCAAAGCTGGCATCCCGGAACGGCAGCGCTTCCCCGACTGCCACAACCCGCGCCACCACCGGGCTCAGAGCCAGCATCTCGATGACCGGGTCGATTCCGACGACGGTGCGACCCTCGAAATCAGTGTCACCGGTGCCACAGCCGAGGTCTAGCACCGACCCCTGTTCGAGTTGACGAATACCGAAAGCCCTCCACTTCCTCTCTTGCCCGAGGGAGAGGATCCGGTTGATCCGGTCGTATCGGTTGGCGATCTTGGCAAAGATCGGGTCGGAGACCTCGCTCACGGTTCGATGCTGTCGAACCCGGTATAGGGACGAAGCGCTTCGGGGATCACGACCGAACCATCGGGCTGCTGGTGATTCTCCAGAAGAGCAAGAATCGTTCTACCGACGGCGCAGGCGGTGCCGTTCAGCGTGTGAAGAATTCGGTTTCCCTTCTCGCCTCTGGCGCGAATCTTGAGTCGTCTCGCCTGGAAATCGGTCGTGTTCGAACAGGAGGTGATCTCCCTGTAGTTCTGCTCCCCCGGGAACCAGGCCTCAATGTCGTACTTCTTGGCTGCCGACGCTCCCAGGTCACCGGCGGCGACGTTCACAACGCGATACGGAATCTCGAGTTGGCGCACCAGCGACTCCTCGACTTCGAGCAACCGGTCATGCTCATCAGCGGACTCTTCAGGCTCGATGAACACAAACATCTCCACTTTGTCGAACTGGTGAAC
>QIDW01000238.1 GCA_003230435.1 Acidimicrobiia bacterium
TACTGGCGACGGAGTTGAGGGGTACGGCCCCCCGTCTTCATGACATCGACGTGTTGAGTAGAACGGGTCTTGATCTCAATCCCATCGAACCCGGTGATCTAGAGGACATGGCGTGGCTCGAGGCTCTCGTTTGGCCCGAGCATCACGAAAGACGGAAACGTCTTCGCTCAGCGCTCGATCTGGTAGCCGGTCTTCCGGTCAGATTCATCGCCGGAGACGCTCTTCTGACACTCGGCGACGTGCTCTACGACCTCCCCGCAAGTGAGCCGGCCGTTCCTTTGCGATGAACCAGTTCACACCCGAGGCGCGGCTTCAGATTGACGAAATCGTCGATGTGGGCCGCAGAACTCGGCCGATTCATCGGATCTCCTTCGAGTTGCTACCCCGGTCCGACGATTGGACCCGGCTCAGTGTTGATGATGGCTCCGGGCCGCGGGAGATCGGCCAGGCTCACCCGCATGGCGAGTGGCTCGAGCTCTATGCGCGGCCGTAGACCGGTATCAAAGCCCCGTTCATGACCCCTGACTCATCACTGAGCACGAACTGGGCGACGGCTGCGATCTCGTCCGGAGTTGGCCAGTTTACGTAATCGGCATATGGCAAAGATTGTCTGGTTACCGGAGTGTCGATTACCGACGGCATCAGCACGTTGGCCGTGACACCGGTACCGTCCAGTTCTTGGGCCACGCTGCGACCCAGGGCGACCACCCCTGCTTTGGCGATATTGAAGGCAGCCTGGCTTTCTGGGAAGTCGATGGCAGCCCGACTGCCGACCAGCACGACCCTTCCCCAGCCGGCTTCCTTCAGATAGGGGACGGCGGCGCGAACGGCATAGAAGGCCGATCGGAGGTTGAGATCGAGCATTCGTTCGAGCCGCACGTCGTCGGTCTCCTCTACGTCACGGCCCCCGGCCCATCCGCCCACGAGGGAACACACTCCGTGAATCGCTCCCCACTTGTCTGAAACATCTTTGAAAAGCGATGCAACGGCCTCGGCGTTGGTGGCGTCGATTCTTGTCAGCAGCAGTCGGTCCTCGTCCACCTCGAACTCCTGCTCGAACGCTCGTGCTTCTTCAGGCTGCAGGTAAGTGACGGCGAGTCGATAGTCCTCAAACATGAGACGTCTGACCAAAGAGGTCCCCAGGCCCCCCGTTCCCCCGGTGATGACGACTGTCTTTTCCATGAGTCCTTCAGACGATATGCCCGATCAATATAGGTTCCTTGTCGGGCTCATGATCGCCAGAGCACCCAGAGGTCGGCCACGTTGGTCCCCGTCGGGCCTGTTCTGATCAGGTCACCGGTGCCATTGAGATAACTCGCTGAGTCGAAGTTGCGAAGACTGTTTTCCGGGTCCCCACCCCGATCGACGGTGGCGCCATCGACGATGGCTCCTGCCGACTTTGTTCTCCCGTCGATGCCGTCAGTTGCGAAAGAAGCGAACAGGCCCTCGTGGCCCTCGAGCCGGGACGCCGCAAGGAGCGAACGTCGACTGTGGGCTCGCCGACAGCAACGGTCACGCCGGAACCCGACTCGGCGAAGAACTGCTCCAGAGCTGTTTCGATGGGGCCGGTTATCCATCCCTCGCTGACCCGGGATTTGAAGCCGTCTTTTTGGGCTGCGTCGGCAACAGCCCTGGCTGCGACCTTTCCGTCGGCCAGTACCGTGACGTTCGGAGGTGAAAGGGCATGTGGCAGCCGTTGGTTCATGGCGTCCCAAACCGCTTCGGGAATGGGAATGCCGAATTGCCTCATGAGCGCTTTTACTGCTGTCGGATCCGCTGACGTGGGAATGGTCGGACCCGAAGCGACCACACCCGGCTCAGCACCACCAACGTCAGAGACCACGTAAGTCTCGAGAGGCCCACGGACGGCTCTCGCCACTCCGCCGCACTTGATCGCCGACAGATGCCGCCGGACCAGATTTGTTTCCTCGATTGACGCACCTCCATCCAGAAGCAGAGCGTTCACTTCCTGGATATACGACTGGTCGACTCCAGACACTGGCTGCTCGCATAGTGCCGATCCACCACCTGAAATGAGGGCCACGCATCGCCCACTTACCGCTCGAGCAACCTCCAGCACGCGTTTTCCCGCCTCGAAACTGGCGTCTCCGGGAATCGGGTGGTCCCCGATGAGAAGGTCTATCCCATCGGGGACCGTTCCAGGAGCGTTGGTGACACATACGCCGCTGACCGGACCCAGCGCCCGATGAGCGCCGTGACACATTCCGGCCGCGGCCTTCCCGATGGCGATGATCACCGTTGGACCGTCTTCGGAGTCGCTGAGGGCGTCTGCGGTCAGGGCTTCGGGGTCCACCGCGGTAACCGCTATGTCCAGCCAGCGCTCGAGGGCAACTCTTTTGTCCCCAGGATTCACGAAAGGGCCGTCCTCATCCAGCGCCCCCGCGGGTGGGAGAGGGCAGAAGAAAGATCGGCGGGTGAGTCGATGTCGAGCAGAAGACCCGGTCGAGCCACGATCCTTGGCGAGACGAGCCGTGTCAGGTGTTTGTGAAAGCTGGCGGGACCGAAAGCGAACTCCCGACGATGGGGCGATGACATCGGTACGGGCGTCGGCGAACTCACGCAGGTCGTCGGCTTGGAGCAGGGGAAGGTCGGAGTGAAGGACGATCCAGCTGCTGTTGGACTGATCCGCCCACTCGGCGCCCGCTGCGGCGGCGGCGTTGAGCCCCTGACCTGGGTCTGGCAACGAAGGGAATCCGGTCATTGTGGCCCAGGCAGCTACCTCCGGATCGCCGGTGACGAATAAGGCTGCCAGTCCGGCCTCCTCCACAGTTTCAGCTACGTGGGCAGCCAGGGCGCGCCCGAGCCGAGACCGCTGAGTGTCGTCAAGGGCAGCGGCCAGCCGTTGTTTTCCGAGCCGGAACGACTTGACTGGAATGATCACGACAGTTGGCACCTTTCGAGCGTAGGAGGGAATAGGCCGCCTATCGAGCCGGTTCCGATGTGAGCGAGCCAGCGATAGGAAGAAGAATGCCCAAGGCCGTTTGGAACGGTGCAGTTCTAGCCGAGAGTGACGAGACGATCGTCGTCGAAGGCAACCACTATTTCCCACCCGAATCGATCAACCGGGACTACGTCGCCGACTCGAGGAGTCACACGAGTTGCTATTGGAAAGGCAAGGCGAGTTATTACGACGTCGTAGTCAACGGACAATCCAACAGCGATGCTGCCTGGTACTACCCCGACCCGTCCAAGGCAGCCAGCGAGATCAAGGACCACGTTGCCTTCTGGCGCGGTGTGACTGTCGAGTCTTAAGGAACAACCAGGACCGGGCACGATGCCAGATGGCAGAGCCGGTCGGCAACCGACCCGAGAATCACTCTTTCCGCAAGTCCAGCACCACGACGTCCCACCACGAGCACGTCGGCCTCGTTGATCTCACAGACAGCGATCAAACGACTTACAGGATCGCCTAGCTCCTGGACCGTCTCATAGTCGATTCCGTCGAGATCGAGCTGGTCCTCCGTGTCGGCGAGGATTTTCTGCTGACCCTCGACGAGCGCGGCTGAGAGAGCCTCGGGCGATGGGGGAGCACCACCGATGCCCCACCAGCCTTCGGGGGTTCGGACGACTGTTACCAGAAGCAGTTTCGCGTTCCAGTGCCTGGCTATTGCGACGGCACGTTCGGCGGCCCGGTTGCTTCCCTCCGAACCGTCGATACCGGTCACGATTGTGGATACCTGCCACTGCATTTGCACCTCCGATTGGCCCAACTTAGACCAGTATCTGGACGATGTAGCCCGCTGCCAGCCCGTAAAGCCCCGCGACGAGGTCGTCGACAGTGACACCAATCGCTCCGGGAAGACGCTCGGCGGCGGCGACACCAGGGAATTTGTCCTTGAAAATGTCGGCAGCCCGGAAGATGACGAAGGCCACAATCGACCCTGGCCAGAGACTCAGCCCGATCAGCGCCAGAAACGTTCCGGCGGCCTCATCGATCACAATCCAACCCGCATCACCCTCGTCCTCGACGAATCGACGAGCAGACCAAACGCTTAGAAGGATGATGATGACCGTGGCAACGATCTGGGCCACCCAGCCAAATCGTGAACCGATGAATAGGGCAATCACAGCAGCGAAAAGCGAAGCAACGGTCCCGGACCCCGCGTCGCTTCCGCGGATCTTTTCGAGGATCAGGCCGGTGCCGAACCAGGACGCTACAAGAAGATGCATAGGCGGCGAGCCTAGAAGCCGGTTTCGGTGTCGGCCGGTTGCGTATAGCCTTTAGACAATGGAACCAGCATCTCATATATGGAGTGACGGCGAATTCGTCTCCTGGGACGACGCCACAGTCCATTTTCTATCGCACGCTCTGCAGTACGGAACGGGTGTCTTCGAGGGCATTCGGGCCTACGACACACCGGAGGGGACGGCCGTATTCAGGCTCCACGATCACATGGTCCGGATGGAGGCTTCGGCTCGCGCATATGCCATTCCTATGACGTACACCGCTGACGAGCTTGACCAGGCCTGTCTCGAACTACTGCGGGTCACGAAACTGGAATCGGCCTACATTCGCCCGCAGGTGTTCTACGGGTTAGGCGCGATCGGTATCAATCCTGCCGGAACCGACGTCCACACCATGATGGGTGCCTTCTCATTTGGCTCATACCTTGGAGAAGAAGGTGTCGCCAAGGGGATTACGACGATGGTTTCGAGCTGGAGACGCATCTCGCACACATCTCTGATTCCGACTGCGAAAGGCTCGGGCGGTTACCTCAATTCCGTTCTCGCCAAGCAGGAGGCGGTGAGGGCCGGTTACGACGAAGCCATCATGCTCAACGACGGCGGGTCGGTTTCGGAGGGCAGTGGCATGAACCTCTTTACCGTCAGCAACGGTGTGGTCAATACTCCGTCGGTTTCCTCAGGAATCTTGGAGGGCATCACCCGCAACTCCGTCATCAACCTCTTGAGGAACGAGCGTGTGGAAGTGCGTGAGATCGAGCTTGCCCGTGGAGCTCTTTACACCGCCGACGAGGTCTTCTTCACGGGAACGGCCGCTGAGGTAACCCCAATTCGGGAGATCGACGGTCGAACGGTGGGATCGGGGGAGCCCGGTCCGATCACAAGGAAAGCACAGGATCTATTCGCCGCCGCCGTAGCCGGAAAACTCGACGACTACAAACATTGGCTTACCTTCGTCTGATGGCCCAGCAGCCGAATGTGGAGATAACCGAGGCGACCAGACCACGGCAGGCACTCGAGCCGGGACCCGCCAAGAAATGGCGCTCGGCCAAGCCCGGTATTCCAGCAGGGCCAGCCGATGTACCCCAAGGGGGCCGCTTCGGGCATGCCGGGCCCGACCCCGGCTGGGCTTTACGGCTGGTCGCCCAGGCTGACCTGCCCAGCGACGACCCACGACTCAAGTCAGTATTGACGGGCCTGGTGATGGCCAGGGCGTCGGCGTCCGGTCGTGCTCCCGTTCCAGAGGACATCGAGGTGGCCCTTTTTCTCTGCGGATACGGCGAGACACCCAAACCCGAACTGATTGAGCGCCGTGAGAAATGGCTGGCTGCCGTCCCACACGAGAAGCGACCAGGGGAGGCAGCTGTTGCTGATGTCGACCGTGAGCTGATCGTCAACAAGATGGAGCAGATTCGCTACGCATACCGGCTGTCCGACACGGGCTAATCCGCTTGACGTTGTAGCGTCCCCTCTCCTATGAAGATCGTTCGCATGAAGGCCGGCGACGACATCGCTTATGGGGTTGCCGATGCTGAAGGCGTTCTCGTTTACAAGGGGTCTCCGTTCGTCGCTTGGGAACCAACCGAAACCGTCGTCCCATGGCCCAGTGTCCGCCTCCTTTCTCCCGTGATTCCGACAAAGGTCCTCTGCGTCGGGAAGAACTACGAAGACCACATTGAAGAGATGGATTACGAGATTCCGGAAGAGCCGTTGATCTTCATGAAACCCGCGACCTCGGTCATCGGTCAGAACGCAACTGTGATCCACCCGAGAATCAGCCACGAGGTTCATCACGAGGCCGAACTGGCTGTGGTCATCAGCCGGCCGGCCCGCAATATCAAGGCGGAGGACGCATCCCTTTACATCTTTGGATACACCGCCGCCAACGATGTAACAGCGCGCGACCTGCAAGAAAGGGACTCCCAGTGGACCAGAGCCAAGGGTTTCGACACTTTTTGCCCGCTCGGCCCCGCTATCGAGACCGAACTGGATCCGCTCGAGCGTCTTGCCGTGATCTGCAAGGTCAACGGAGAGGTCCGTCAGGCAGGCTTCACCTCAGACATGGTGTTCGGGGTGGCCGAGATCCTCGAATACATCACGGCCTTCACCACACTCCTGCCCGGCGACGTAGTCCTCACTGGAACACCTGCCGGCGTGAGCAAAGTCGAGCCAGGGGATGTCATGGAGGTTGAGATCGACGGCATCGGGACTCTCACAAATAGACTCGTGTCTCCATGAGTGTTCGGGTTCGGATGGCCCCTTCACCGACGGGGACGCTGCATGTCGGCACTGCTCGGGCAGCCCTTTTCAACTGGCTATTTGCCCGTCACAACGGAGGGACCTTCATTCTCCGCATCGACGACACCGATCGAGAGCGGTCCACGTCGGAGTTCGAAGAAGAAATCCTCGGGTCACTTCGCTGGCTTGGGCTTGATTGGGATGAGGGTGTTGGCGTCGGAGGGCCCCACGGCAGCTATCGCCAATCCGACCGTCTCGACCGTTATCAGAAGATCGCGGGCGACCTCGTCGAGTCAGGCGCTGCCTATTACGACGACCGTTCCTCTGATCAGCTCGAGTCTCTCCGACAGCTTGCCCAGAAGGAGGGCAAACACCCGGGCCACTACATCCGACGGCCGGACATTCCCGCTGACTCGGGTGTGATCCGCCTGGCCATTCCCCAGGACGCACCGGTGGTGGTTGATGACATGGTCCGAGGCGCCGTGAGTTTCGAGCCTGTGGACATCGACGATTTCGTCATCCTGCGGAGCAACGGAACGCCCACTTATCACCTGGCGTCGACCGTTGATGACGTGGACTATGAGATCACTCACGTGGCCAGAGGCGAGGATCTCCTGCCGTCGACCCCGAAACACATTCTGTTGACCAGGGCCATGGGGCACGCTGAGCCCTTCTACGCCCATCTTCCTCTGCTCTTCGGGACCGATGGACGGAAACTGTCCAAACGTCATGGCGCGACCTCCCTTTCAGAGTTCCGTGATGACGGGTTCCTCCCCGACGCTGTTTTCAACTACCTGGCGATTCTGGGTTGGT
>QIDW01000460.1 GCA_003230435.1 Acidimicrobiia bacterium
TCGAAGGGTTACGTGTCGCCTCCCACCGCATGCGCCACGAGGGCGTGGCCGGCGGAGTGGTAGCTGCATCCGGCGACCTGCTGCCGCTGGGAGATGCCATGTTCGACGCGACAACAAGCTCGGATGTCCTGTGTTGACTGGCCTCCAAACTCTCCGTGCTGAGAGCCACCAGCAGGGTCCTCAAACCGGGCGGGCTGCTCTCGTTCCTGGTGATCGCCGTTGCCAGCGGTCTGTCTGCTGCGGAGACCAACATGGCACTCGACGCCGGGCCCGAACATACTGATGCCGGACCCGGCTACCCGGCTCTCATGGAGGCTGCCGGTTTCGAGGACATCCAGGTGATCGACGTCACCGACGAGTACGTGGCGACACTCACAGCCTGGATTCGCGAGTGGGAAGCAGCTTCCACCGAACTCGAGCAACTCATGGGGATCGACGAGTTCACCGAGCGCCAGAAGCGCCGTCGCCAAGCACTCGCGGCGGCTCGGGACGGTCTGTTACAGCGCTACCTGATCTCGGCCATAAGCCCGTAACCGCCGCATGCCCCGCCCGGATCAGACCCTGCGCCATCTGGTTGCCGGGAACCGTGGCCGGGTGCTTCGTCGTCGAAGATCCGATGGGTTTCTGTGTGATAGGGCATCAAGCTCGCTACGAGTCGAGAGGAATGTGAGACTGGAGGTCGGAGCGTCATGTTGATCCGCCGGACCCGCGACACAAGAAGTCGACTCGTGTCCATCCGTCTGCTTGCCGCGCTATTTCTTGCCGCGGTCATGATTCCTCTAGGCGCCACGTCCGCTTCAGCTTCCTGCGCCGAGCCTCCAGATCTCGAGACCGCCTTTGCCGACGCGGATGTGGTGTTCATCGGAGTGGTCGTTGAGTTGAGCAACAACGATCGCACCGCTGTCATGGAGGTCGAGCAGGTGTGGAAGGGACCAGAGTTGCCGGATGTGGTGACGGTTCGGGGAGGGCCAGAAAATCCCAACGTCGCCACGTCGGTCGACCGCACATTCGAGAGGGGAACCTATGTGGTATTCCCGGTGAACTCTGCACCACCATTCGAAGACAACGCGTCCCAGCGCACAACACCGGCTCTCGACGCAATCAAACCCTCCCTCACCGAGCCACCCGAGGACCCGGACGGGCCTGAACCAGTGGCTACCACCATTGCAGGTGCACCCGCAGAGGTCCCAGCCGTCACCACTGCAAACGCAGGGGATACGGCGGTGCCGGAACCCGAGGTGGCTGATGATGTCAGCGTCCTTCCCTGGGTTATTGCTGCTGGTGTCGGGGCGGCCCTCCTCATTGGCGCCTACGCGCTGAGGCAACGCCGTCCGGGGTGACCCGCGGCGAGCATGGTGAGCGTGGCCCTCTTCTAGTCCTCTCCAGTGTCGGCGCTGCCCGATGAAGCTTTCGGTTCTCCGGCGGTTTCCTCGCCGGGGGGTTCCACTCGCGCCGCCAGACGTTGAACCAGCCGCCCATGCGCCTCCTCCCCGCCGAACGCTGTGATGGCGTCCCCGGTTCGCAAGACGGTCTCGCCCGCAGCGATCAGGAGATTGTTGCCGCGATGGACCGACACGAGGAGACACCCTTCCGGCCACGGAATCTCACTGATCTTCCGTCCGTCGGCGATCGAGCCCGGAGGTATCTCGAACTCGACGAATCGAGCTTGGGCGTCGGCTCGGGTTCGGAGACGATCGGCCACTCTCCGCTGGCGACTGGAGGCACTGAGCGCCCGGTGGTAGGCATGCACAACATCCTCACGCCGAAACATGCCGACGAGGCGGCTCGGTGAGTCTTCGCTGACAACGGGAAGGCGTCCGACTCCTAGAGCGGCCATCCGTTCGAGGGCTTCGGAAACCGGCATCTGAGGGGTGACCGTTACCGGATTCGGGGTCATCGCCTCTGCGACAGTCAGTTGATCTGAGGGCCCCCCGAGTCGGACGATGTCGGACTCCGACACTATTCCGATCAGCTTCTCGTCCTTCACGACGGGAAGCCCGTGGAGACGATGTCGATGCAGTTGGCCTTGCGCCTCCGCGAGGCTGACGTCAGGCCCAGTCGTCTGCGGTGGCTGACTCGCCACTTCACCCACACGCACGGTGTCCAGCAGGTCGGTCTCGCCGGACTGGGTTGGGTGGATGCCCTTCCGGGCCAGAGGTGCGGTGTAGGCGCTCAGCGGACGCACCCGCCCTGCCAAGAACGTGCTGATCGAAGTGGCGATCATGAGAGGCAACACGAGGCCGTAGTCCCCAGTCGTCTCGAACACGATGAGGATCGCTGTGAGTGGTGCCCGGGCCACGGCCGCAAAGGTTGCGGACATCCCGACCAGAGCGAACGCGCCTGGCTGGAGCGGTGAGCCCGGCCACCAGGGTGCGACGAGCTGAGCAAAACCGGCCCCTACCGTGGCACCGATAAACAAGCTGGGCATGAAGATGCCGCCGGATCCTCTGCCGCCGAGCGTCGCAGACGTGGCGATGGCCTTGAGAATTGCGAGCAACCCCAAGAGCCACCAGACGTAGGATATTTCTCCCCTCAGGATCTGACCTATGAAGGCTTGCCCGGTTCCGAGCAACTCAGGTCGAAAAAACCCCAAGATGCCGACGAGGCCTCCAAGCAGCAACGGTCGGAGCCAACGCTTCAGGCGCACGGGTGCGACTTCGAACCAATCCAGGGATTCGAGGAAAATCCATGCGAAGGCCACCGTCAGGAGACCCAAGGCGCCATAGAGAAGCAGCTGAGAGGGATTGTTGAGCGAATACGGCTCGAGACGGAACGTCAACTCCTCTCCAAGGATGCTCCGGCTTACCACCGCCGCGGTCACCGTTGCAACCACCAACGTTTGCAATTGTTTTACCGAGAATGCCCCAAGGATTACCTCCATGGCGAAGAACACCCCGGCGATAGGAGCGTTGAAAGTGGCGGCGATCCCCGCTCCCGCCCCCGCAGCCACGAGAACGCGTATGTCGCTCTCGCCGAGTCGGGCGGTCCGGGCGATCCACGATCCCAGCGAAGCACCGATCTGGGCGATCGATCCCTCACGACCAGCCGAGCCGCCCGTGCCGATTGTCAGCGCCGTGGCAATCGTTTTCATCAATGCGACGCGAGTCCGGATCATGCCGCCCCGGACGGCGATCGCAGCGATGATGCTTGGGACTCCATGTCCAGCGACCTCGGGCGCGAACTTCGTCGTCACTCTCCAAGTCAGCCACAGCCCGACCGGAACCGCGATGACTACCCATGCTTGCTCCAGGGGAAAAGTGTCAACGCCGAGCGCAACCACGCGAGCGACCGCCCGAATCGATTCGATCAGCACGACGGCGCCGAGGCCGGCGCCGAGGCCAATGATCCCGGCGAGCAGCATCATGCCCGGTGCGCTGCCGGGCCGGAAAAGACGCCTCGAGCGTTCGATCACACTCATGGCGCCAGGGTAGGGAGTCGCAGCACCATGGATGTCCTTCGTCGTACCGGCATCAAGATTGTGCCGCGCGAGGACCAGGGCCTGGTTTTGGGTGAGTCGCTAGGAGCCGATCAACTATGCGCGGGGCAGCCGAGAACGGTCACAGTCCTTGTGATGTTCCGACCGAGAAGTGTTCCTCGATCTTGGAGCGGAGTTGGTCCTCTGACATCTGTCCGGTGATGACCTCGCTCACCAGTCCTTCTGCGTCGATGAACACGGTTGTTGGCATGCCGATCCCGCCGAATGCGGCGTAGACGACACCTTGTGGGTCGCGGGCCAGGCGGTAGGTGACGCCGGTCTCACCGGCGAGCTGGGTTGCGAGACCGGGGTCGTCTTGGAGGTTGACGCCGATGAATGCGACTCGTCCTGCCGCGTCCTGATTGACACGCTCAAAGCCGGGCATTTCGGCGATGCAGAACGGGCACCAGGAGGCCCAGAAGTTCAACACGATCGGCGTTCCGAGATATTCAGCGAAGGTCACCTGTTCGCCGTCGAAGTCGACCATCTCTACGTTGGGAGCAGGTTCGCCAGCAGAGGCTCGCCCGTCGGCGAATGCGGCATCTTCTGGAGTCGGTCGTGTCAGGGTCAGTATCACCATCAGTCCGACAACCGCTACGATCACGCCCGCCCACAACAGCCGCCGTTTGCGTGTGTGTCGCTTCGCTACTTCGACGCTCGCCTCTGGCCGCTTGCTACCGCGCTGCTTATCTCGGGTCTGCGACAAGGCTTTCTCCTTGGTATCCGTCAGAGCTTTCCTCGGAATCGCCGTCGACTCGGACAGGGGAGCTGTCATGTTTGATGGCGCTGTCTCCTAGGGAGACGTTGCCGGCAGAATTGGTTGGGGTGATTCTGTTTCGCCCTTTCCAGAGCGACACGGCCACGATTGCGGCTACTGCGAGGCCGGCGACGAACATGATCGGGCGACCGTTACCGGCGGCGAATCGTTCGATGGCCGCGGTGAAGGTGCCCACGAAGCCGACGATCGGATCCTCGGCGAGAGTCGCTGCCGAACCGAATTTCACTCGGCCCCAGTAATAGGTGAGGTACAGCCCGGCGACCATCAACATGGTGCCCGTGATCCGGTTCATGTAGGGGAGCATCTTGCGTACCGTCCGCACCAGGCCATCTCTCACCAACGCTGCACCTGTGGAGAAGAGGATCAGCATGATCGCCATCCCGAGTCCATACGCCGCGAGCACAGCAAGTGCCGAACCTGGGCCTTGTGTGGCGAGTGACGCTCCGACGACAGCGAGGAACACGGGCAAGGTGCAACCGAGCGAGGCAATCCCGTATCCGACCCCAAACACGAACACTGTCTTGGGTGTTCGCGTTTGGCCA
This sequence comes from Acidimicrobiia bacterium, assembly GCA_003230435.1. Classification (GTDB taxonomy): domain Bacteria; phylum Actinomycetota; class Acidimicrobiia; order Spongiisociales; family ZC4RG35; genus SZUA-217. Next base: position 4,796 of record QIDW01000460.1, read on the forward strand.
GGACGCACCGGGTTCGCAATCGTCATCGAGATCTTGCGGCCAATAAGGGTTGCCACGCCGATGCCGAGCAAGATCAGGCCTAGTGCGATACCCGCCCACGGGATGGCACGCACGATCTGGGTGGCGCCATAGGTGATGGGAAGCCCGACGATGCCAAAAACCAGTAGGAACCCGGAAGCGACGAGCAGTCCTGTGACGAGTCCCTGCGCGGTGCGGCTGCTCGCCGTGGGTAGCTGGTCCTCGTCCGCTCCGACATAGAACCCCAGGTAGGCAGGCAGCATGGCGAAGCCGCACGGATTGATGGTTGAGAGACCGCCCGCGGCGAGGGCGAGAGTTATCGGGGCGAAATCCATTACGACCCCCACCTCTCCGGAAATCGGTGTTCTGGCCACACTTTGCGGTGTCCCTTGGCTGCAGGGTTGTGCACCGGGCGGGTCATGACGCCTCGATCAGCTCGGTATCGGGGCGGAAGGCGGCCCATGAGAACCAGAAGGTACGGACGAACGTGACAGGCTCGAGAGTCGTGCCTGCCAGCGGGCCGCTGACTGCCTCGCCCAAGACGTTCCACGTCGACGATGTCTGGTCATCGACGTACGCCTCGCCGACAGCTTCGAATGTGAGGGATTGCCCGTTGACAGTTGAGGCGAATACTCCCACCGTGCCCACATCTCGACCCGCGGCGATGTCACTCGAGTCAAGCGCCGACGCTTCGCCCGCCAGCCACAGGATGACAAGCGGTTCACCGTCGAACTCACCGGCAGTAGCCGCAGCAGCCGTGTCGTCGCTGATAGCGTCCAAAGCCCACGCGACGGCCTGGTTTGGACCTTCGATGGCGACGATGCGTTGCATTGCCTTGGCTCGGACGTCGATGTCGCCGTTGAACAGGAACGGCTGCCCGTTGGG
>QIDW01000461.1 GCA_003230435.1 Acidimicrobiia bacterium
CCGTCGTCATCGGCAACGGCGATCCACTCCCACGTGGCCCGACCGTCGGGACCGGTGAAACTCCACGTCATCTCAAAAACACCACGAGCGCCCCGGATCGACTTGACCCGCAGCGATCGCGGCCACGAGGTCGTCTGCTTCGCGACAATCCGATCTGCTGCCTCGTTGAATCGGCGAACGGCCTCGAGGAACGCCGATCTCTCTGCTTCGGACAAACGCCGGTAGTCGGCTCTGAACGACTCGGTCTGTTCGTAGCGCACGCCCCGGGACCTCAGCCGCCGAGGTCTGCGATCAAGTCCTCGACGCTGCCGAAGGAAGCGGTCCGACCTGCCGCGATGTCCTCGTCTGCCTCACGCTCCATCGCCTGCCATCGCTCGCTCCAGAACCATGCCTGGGACGCGTCGACAAGCAGCTGCGGGGTCATGACAATCCGACCGTCAACAACCTCTACCTCGAACACGGCTCCTGCGTCTACTTGGGCTGCATCGCGCACGTCTGCCGGCAGGGTCAGCTGCCCACGTTCGCGAAGCGTTGTAGTTGATGACATCTCGAACACTCCTAGTGCAAACACTCCTTCTGCACCTCATACTATCGCATGATCAGATATTCGTATAGTGTGATCTTGATACGCTCAATGCAGTGCACCACTCGCCTGTAGTTGTCATGTTCTGCGAATTCTCGACGCAATTCAAGACCTGCGTGAGAGGGAGATCGGCCGTCGTTGCCTGACGCCTGATAACGCACGACGGACGACGGACGACAGGTTCACACCCTCCTGCTGACTCAAGACTCCAAACCGACGATCCAGATTGAACCCGTCGTCGGTCGTCTGTGAGGGAGCGCAGCGACCGATCCGTCATCAGTTCTGACACCTGACGATGGTATGTCCATCCACTCCGGGCTCGCAAGGAACGCGGAGCGTTCCCGCTCGCCAGGCCCCCCTGCATCGCGACTGCGTCGCTCTGCCGTCCCCCGCAAGGGGGGTTCGCCGGTTATGTGACTTTTTGTGGTGTAGAAATGCCGTACCCGTCACCACCATCGTGCGCTTGGATGTGGCTGTATCCAGCGGAGTGAGGATTCTTGAATCGGTCGTGGGCGGGAGGCAGAGTCATGGCGGGTTCGTGGAATCTGGCATGGATGGAACCTGCGGGGCGTCTGGTGCGTCTGTAGTTTGATGGTCAGGATGTTGAGCGGGGAAACGCAGCCAATGCGTGTCACGTATGAGGACTTCGACGTGTTCTACGCGTCGTGTTGGGACGACATGTATAGAACGTTGTCGATCACGCTACGGGATCCCGAACTTGCCAAGGAAGCGATCGACGAGGCGATGACCCGTGCCTATGGGCGGTGGTCCTCGGTGCAGCAGTACTCCAACCAGTGTGGATGGATCTACCGGGTTGCCTTCAACTGGGCGATCTCCCAGAAACGCAAGACCCGTCGCGAGATCCGCGTGGCCGAGCCGATCGGCGGGTCGGACCGCGATCTGCTGCCAGATCCCGACCTCCACCGGGCACTTGTGCACCTGAACATGGGGCAGCGTGCGGTGGTCGTGTTGCGGTACCTCCTCGATTGGAGTGAGGAAGACGTGGCGATGGCCTTGGAGATTCCCAAAGGGACGGTCAAGAGTCGCCTCAACCGAGCCCTCACCAAGCTCAGAGAGGAACTGTCATGAACAATCTTGAAGACCGCCTAATTGCTGAACTCCGCCGGTCGTTCGATTCGGTCCCTGAAGCCAATGGTGATCTCGCTGCCGTGAAGAAGGCCAGCCGTGTGCAAGCATTCAGGAGTCGCGCTGGCGTGGTTCTCGGTGCTGCTGCTCTCGTTCTTGTCGCTGTCGGTTCGGTGGCGATTCTCCGGCCCGCTTTCGTGCCTGAGGCCGCGGCCCCGACAACGAGTCCACCCGGCGACACCAGCACGATCCCGTCCCCAACCACAACCGTGACATCAGTCGCCGACGCCCCGGTCTTCACGGTGACAGCGAGGGAGCTCGAGCTCGACGTCGATGCGTGGACACCGAAGACGGTCGATGTACTCGATACGCGACCACTTGTGGTGAGCGATGACGAACTGGAGGACATTCGACGCGCAGCGACAGAGACGCTGTCCGCGATAGGTGCCGAGCCTCCGTACAGCGCGACGCTGATCCAGCGTGCCAACGAGGGGCAGATCGTGCTCCTCACTCATGCTGCAGGCTCATGTATCACGGACCTTGGGTTGCAGGGACCATGGTCTGTGCATGACGCTGCTGCCCCGTGCATGCCGACAGACCGGCCGGCGGTCTGGGAGATCGGTGATCTGCGGCTGATCGTATGGCCTGATCTTCCAGAGACAGCCTCCAGGGTCACTTCCAGCCCCGACTGTGGGCCCGCTGCGATGTGCATCGGCGAGTCGACGGTTGTGCTCGACGGAGTCGCCGTGCTGCCCACCGTGTTTGAGGGACTGACCCGCGACAAAGGCATCTCCATTGGACTCGTTGCCTACGACCAAGCCGGGAACGAGATCGCCTCGGCGACGGTGCAGCTCCCACCGCAACAGGTGTCAGCTCGCAAGGGCGTTGTCATCTCCCCCGACGGAGTCCCCATCGCCATCGAACTTCCAAAGGGATTCGATCTGAGCGAGTTCGCTGTCGAGAGGGGAGGCATGATCGTTCAGACCTCCACCCGGATGGAGTATCCCTACCGGCTATTGGACCGATCGGACCACGCAACATCCGACGAGCAGGTTCCGGCGGGTGAAGTGTCCTTCGTTCGCACCGTGATCGATGGGAATGAACACACGACTATCGCGGTCGGTCTCGAACGAGGCACCGCCTTCGTGACCCTGTCCAAGGGCGAAGCAGCGGCGATCGACCCGGCCGTATGGTCCGATGCCTTCATCGACATGGTCGGTGACGGCGAAGACACGCTCGTCGTCCAAGCCGGACCTGGATTCGAACTCGCAGGGGCTCACCCATCAAAGATACGACCAGCGTCAGTCGTGAACCTTGTTGGAACCGACGGGAACATCACGCTCACCACCGGCAGTTGCTTCTTCGACGACATCTCCCCACAGAACGACCTCACAGGCGAGATTGCAAACCACGAACGCGTTGGTCCGATCGTGCGACGCGCGAGTCAAATCGTGCCAGGAGAGGGATCAATCTGGTGGTGTTCTGATGACCTGACCGTGGTCGTCAGTGGCGCCGAGCTCTTCATTGAAGCCATGCTCAGCGAACTCGACATCCAGTGGTAGCCCGACAAGGAGGGCGCATCACCGGATTCCGACCGTGAGCACACCCAGATCAATCATGGCTCCGGCCGCGCTGCGCGGTGGTAGTTGAGTCTTCCAGGTAGTGCACGGGTTCCAGCCTCTGAAGAGACGGAGTCATGGCAAATCTGAGAAGGCTGGGGAGATTCGGAGATCCTCTCCAGCCTTCTCGGGGCTCATCGATCTCGCTCAACAAGAACTGAGATCAGCGCTGCTGCCTCGGCCTGCATGCCTGGGACCACGTGCGCGTGCTGCTTCATCGTGAATGCTGGGTCTTGATGGCCGAGGCGTTCGCCGATGACCCTGACCGGTACGTTTGATCTCCCCCGGTTCGCCGGACACCTATCGTGTAAGGTTCGCCGGTCAGGTGACTTTCTGTGGTGTAGAAACATCGAGCCGCCGCGTCGTCAGATCGATCTCGTCCACATCCGGATTCTCGCACACAACCGCGCGGAACGCTGAAGTGCCACAATGACCCCTTGAGCTCGCAGAGGATATGTGTGGGCTTCGCCGGGGAGTGCCCGCCGCTAGGAGACGGCGGTCGTTACCGTGATGCCGGTGTCCTCGCTGGTGGCGTGTTCCCACGAGTCCCCGTTCCACTTGAACTGGACGATCACGAACTTGGCGCCGTCCCGGGCCGTCACCATCCCGATCGGGACACCCACAACATCGGATGAAAGCTCTTCGAGCGACCCCACGTAGACGATGACGCCGTCGTTGGCCACGACCCCGTCGACGAACAGGGCATTCTCTTCGGCACGGCTCACGAACGTTGCATCGGGGAACATGGCGGCGATCTCGTCGCGAACTTGCTGGGGCATCGGCTGCTCTTCACCGACAAGCGTGTCCGAAGTGATCAGCTGATTGCGCACGAATATCGGGCGGTTGCGACACTCAGTGCAACCGATATCAACGGCGCTGACCGACAGCACTGCTTGGGTCGCTCCATCGATTGGCGGGGACTCCGCGCCCGATCCGGAGCACGCCGCAACAAGGACAGCAAGAACCGCCGCTACAACCAGAACTCGCCCAACCTTCAACATGCTGACCTCCAACGTCGTCGACTGGTCTCGTTGCTCTGACGCCCTCACGCGTCGTTCGGTTCCCTCAGCCCAGGGGAACCTCACGCGGGAAACCATAGTTGCCGTTTTTGGGGGTTCGGTACACTTGGTGGGGCTACGAGTGACGTCAGTGTTTCGTCTCAATGGCTGCGCCCTGCCGGGTTGGTGTAAGTGCAATCGGCTGCGCATGCGTTGTCGAGGTGAAGCGATGAGAGAGACTTGACGTGGCCGAATTCGATACCGTCCACTGGCAGTCGAAGGACTCGTGCTATCGGGCCGTGGTAGCTGCTCTGGGCGACGTTTGAGGCTGCCTCGGAGGCGATGGTCCGAGATTGACGTCACACCGCAGTCGACCTGTGCCGGACTTCCTCCCCTTCCCACCGTTCCCCATTCGTCTCGCTGCTGTACTCGCGTATGTTT
>QIDW01000047.1 GCA_003230435.1 Acidimicrobiia bacterium
TCTTCATCGTCGATGTCTTGCCCGCACCGTTTGGGCCCAGAAAGCCAAACGCCTCACCCTTTCGGATGTCGAAGTCGATGGCATCGACCGCCGTGAAGTCGTCGAATCTCTTGGTGAGGTCGCGCGCCTCTACGAGGGTTTCAGACATGAGTCGATTGACGGTAGCTGGAGCTAGTAGCGATCCTGCCTGATGACGTCTTGGGCACCCTTGCGGCCACCAAACATGGCAGGTTGAGCGTTCTCATCCGGATAGCCAAGAGCGACGGCGTATCTGACGATTGTTCCGGCTGGTGCGCCAAGGAAGGAGCGGGCGTCGTTGTCGCGATGAAGAGTGATCGGACACGAGGCCACACCGATCGCTTTGGCTGCAAGCATGATGTTCTGGGCGGCTCGGCCGATGTCGAACATGTTGGAGGACGATTGTTGCGACCGAGTCCCGGACCGGCTGAGTGAAATCCCCGTGCTCGGCAAGACCCTGGAGACGGTCGGGGTCTGTGATTGCCACGAATGACCAATCCTGTCGGTTCTTGGAACTGCCGGTCCACCGCGCTGCTTCGAGAATCGCCTCGAGATCCTCGGTCGAGAGCGGGTCGGGCTTGTAGGCGCGTATGGCACGCAAACTGATGATGAAGTCGTAGATTTCGCACATAGGTTGAGATTAGGAGCCCGCTGATCCGATAGGTTGTGGCCGACCTACTTACGTTGGAGAGCACTTAGCCATGCCCACGCCGCACATCTCTGCCGAGAAGGGTGATTTTGCACCCTCGATTCTGCTACCTGGTGACCCACTACGGGCCAAACACATTGCCGAGAACTTCCTGGACGAGGTCAAGCAGGTGAACGCTGTCCGCAACATGTTCGGCTACACGGGAAGCTATTCCGGTGTCCCGATCTCTGTGATGGGGACTGGCATGGGCATCCCTTCAGCTTCCATATATGCAACTGAGCTCATCACCGAATTCGCAGTGGAGCGGCTGATCAGGGTCGGGTCCTGCGGTGGAATACTGCCATCGCTCAAGATCCGTGATGTCGTGCTCGCTATCGGCGCATGCACCGACTCAGGTGTGAACCGGACTCGTTACGGCGGTTATGACTTTGCCGCCACTGCCGACTTCTGGCTTCTCCAGGCAGCGGTGGCGGCGGCGGCAGCCAAAGGCATCGAGGTGAAAGTAGGAAATGTCCACTCAGGGGACCTTTTCTACAACCCCGACGCCGAGGCCTTCGATCGTATGGAGGCGATGGGTGTTCTCGCTGTGGAGATGGAGGCTGCGGGTCTCTATGGCGTCGCTGCCGAGAAGGGTGGGCGGGCGTTGACGATTGCCACCGTGTCCGATCACATCCGGACCGGCGAAGCCACCAGTGCCGAGGAGCGGCAACAGACCTTCGACGAGATGGTGGAGATCGCGCTGGAGACGGTGAGACTCGACGTCGAGCGGTAGAAACCAGTGACCGGCGCCGCGCAATAGTGAACAGCTCCCTAGATCGCTCCATTGTCAAACGGGGCATCGTCGACGCCTTGCCACTCTTTGTGCCGGCGATCCCCTTTGCATTCGTGATCGGCTTGGTGATCGTCGAGTCGGGACTCAGTCCCTTTATCGGTTGGACCAGTTCGTGGGTCATCTTCGGCGGTGCAGCCCAGTTGACAATCATCTCGTTGCTTGGCTCGGGCACTGCTGTTGCGGCAGCGATAACCGCGGCGCTCGTAGTCAACGTCAGGTATCTGATGTACTCGGCCGCGCTGGCTCCAGCGTTCCAACGACAACCCCGCTGGATGAGATGGCTCGGTCCCTATCTCGTCATCGACCAGCTGTTCGCCCTGGCGATACTCCGCGCCGATGATGAGCCGAAAGACTTTCGCACCTACTACCTGTCGGCCGGCCTGGTTTTCTGGACGTTGTGGCAGATCACGACAGCGGTGGGGCTTGTGGTTGGACCGGTGGTGCCGGAGGCTTGGAACCTCGAGTTCGCCGTATCCATCCTGTTTCTTGGCTTGATCGTCCTTGGAATTGACAAATACCCGAAGTTGATCGCGGCACTGGTGGGAGCCGGGGCCACCTATCTGGCGGCTGGTCTGCCAAATCGCGGCGGGCTCCTCGTGGGAGCCTTTGTAGGAATACTCGCCGGCACTGTTGCGGAGAGGCTCCGAGAATGACCGACTTCCTGGCCATCGTGGCGGTCGGCGTCGGATCCTATTTGTTTCGGGGAATATTCATTCTTGCCCTCGCCAATAAGAAGATTCCCGATCCTTTCTTGGTTGTGCTTCAGTTTGTGGCACCGGCGGTGCTTGGCGCCCTGATCGTGGCGCTCCTGATCGATAGTGACGGGAACGTTGCCATCGGAGTCCCCGAGGTGTCAGCTTTTGTGGTGGGTGGAGCCGTTGCATACAAAACCCGCGATCACATCCTGACGCTGGTCGCCGGCATGGGAGTCTTCTGGTTGGTCCGAGCCCTGATGTGAGATCGGGCTGGAGACGGTACGAAACCCCTCGATTTCGCCCGACATGGGCCCTGCTCTCTTCGCTAGGTTGAAATCACCGTCGGCGCCTACCCGGGCGCCGGGTTGGGAGGAGCGAAATGACAGACACGACTGAACGTCCCAAGGCCCCGCCTTCGGGGGGTTCCGGACTCGACTCGTACTTCAAACTCACTGAGCGGGGGACAAACACAGGTACCGAGATACGCGCCGGTGTGACGACGTTCCTGGTGATGGCCTACATCATCTTCGTCAACCCGAGCATTCTCTCGGCCGCCGGTTTGGATCCTGGTGCAGTGGCCGCGGCCACCGCGTTGGTGGCCGGCCTACTCACAATTCTCATGGGGGTGGTTGCCAACTATCCGATTGCCATGGCGGCTGGTCTAGGGATAAACGCTGCCGTTGCTTTCGGATTGGTGTTGGGAGACGGGCTCACCCCAGAGGGTGCGATGGGCGTGATTGTCCTCGAAGGCCTCATTGTCGCCGCCTTGGTGGTGGTGGGTCTACGCGAGGCGATCATGAACGCTGTCCCGTTGAGCCTGAAGAGGTCTATCGGAGTGGGCATTGGCCTGTTCATCCTCTTCATCGGGTTTGTGAACGGTGGGTTGATCGGCATCCCCGAAGGTGGAGCGGTCCCTGTTCAATTCATATTCCCCAACTCGGCAGGAGCCTGGGTCACCCTGATCGGGCTGTTGATCACAGTGGTGCTGTATGCGCGCAAGGTCCCGGGAGCCCTGATCATCAGCATTCTGGCGACGACGGTCGTGGCTCTATTGATGGGGGTGGCCTCGATCCCGGATAGCTTCGCGGTCACACCGAGCTTCGCGACGCTGGGCGCATTCGATATGGGCAACGTGTTCACACAGCTCGGCTTCGTTGCAGCTGCGTTGACGATCTTCAGTTTCATGCTGACAGACTTCTTCGACACCATGGGGACCGCCACGGCGATCGTGGAACAGGCGGATCTCGTCGACGAAGACGGGAATATCCCGGAGATCGGCAAGCTGCTGTTCATCGACTCAATCGGTGCCGCTGCTGGTGGCGCCGCAGGCGTCAGCTCGAACACCAGCTATATCGAGAGTGCGGCGGGTGTGGGAGAGGGGGGACGTACCGGCTTGACATCAGTCGTGGTCGGAGTCCTGTTCCTCTTTGCCATCTTCCTGTCGCCTCTTGCAACGGTTGTCCCATTCGAAGCGACGGCTCCAGTGTTGATCTTGGTGGGCTTCCTGATGGCAGGTCTCATCAAAGGGATCGACTTCGACGACTTCGAAGAGGGTTTCCCTGCGCTTCTGGCGATCGTCCTGATGCCCCTGACATTTAGCATCACGGTGGGCATCGGCGCCGGTTTCGTCATGTACACGCTGATCAAGGTGGTCAAGGGGAAATATGCCGAGGTGCACGCCCTCATGTGGGTGGTCGCCATTTCCTTCTTGATCTACTTCGGACAGGCAGTATTGGGAGCCGCCATATCGGCTTGAAGAAGCGGGCTATGTAGTCAAAGGGCCCCGCATCAGCGGGGCCCTTTGCAATGCGCAAGAGTTCGGCCCCGTCTCGGAAGGCCCTATGCGTCGGCGAGTGTTGTGGCCTGGACGAATCTCAGTTTCCAGGAGTCGGCAGCGCTGACCCAGATTGAGGACCGGCGTGCCCGCTGGCGTGAGCCGTCGTGGGTGACGGTGTTCTCGTACGTCACAAGGGCCACGGTCGGGGCAAGCAGCTCGACCTCGAAGTTGTCGAACGGAAACTCCACCTTGACCTCGCTCGCCTCAGACCCAATGAGATCGCCGCGGTTGTAAACGTGGCCAAACCTGCAGAAGTCGGTGAAGTCGTCGGTCAGGACTCCGTCCAACCAGTCGCGGTCGAAGCGTGTCTCACTACGCCACAGTCCTTCCTCGAGCTCTCTGAACTGTTCGAGGTCTGCGCCGGTGAGTTCCATTTCGCTTTCAGCATTAGGCATCTGACAGCCTTGTAGATCAGAGCGCCCTCATCCGATTTCCGCGTGCGTCGTGCTCCAACTCGACGAGACCGAGCGCCTCCATCAAAGGCGAGACGTAGTTGCCGACCCGTCCCCGGAGGCCCTTTTTCAACCCGTACCAACCACCGATCGGGTTGTCCGCCGAGCGGGCCCAGGCCTCCACCGAGTCCTCTTTGGCCGGCTTCTGCTCGTCGGCGTTGCCCAACTCCATCCAGTCTCCGCGCTCTTTGAGCATTGCTGCCATGTCATCGAGGATTCGAAGGTCGTAGTGGAGGATTGTCTTGCCAACGGTGCAAACGATGATCGGCGGATCGTGATCGTCGTCCTTGTGCATATTGAACTGTGATTGCAGACTCGGTGTCCACAAGACCCAGGGGTCGTTCGCCGATCCCGTTCCGCTGAACTCTGCAGCTGGCATTTCGTCTCCTTTGGGGTTGGTCGCGTCTCAAGTGCCGTGCGCCAACTGGTGCTCATACTCCTCGGCGTCGAAGTTGCCCAACGATTGCTGGACGAGGCCGTCGGCGTTGAATCGCCACGCCTCCCAGCCGCTGAATCTCACCGCATTGCCGGTGCCGTCGGGTCC
>QIDW01000066.1 GCA_003230435.1 Acidimicrobiia bacterium
GCCGGTTACTTCACTCGAGAAGCGACAGAACAGTGGACCGGAAGTCGTTTGGCTGGAACGGCTTGGTGACAAAAGCATCGGCTCCGCCCTCGTTTGCCCTCCGGCGTGACTCCTCCTCGGCGTGTGCTGTCAGAACGACAACCGGGATTGTCTTGGTGAGCTCATCCTTGCGGATACGGTCGAGAACCTCCCAGCCATCCATGCCTGGAAGTCCGATGTCGAGAACCACCAGATCCGGGGATTCCGAGCCAACGGCCTGAAGACCGGTCTTGCCATCATCACGAGTGACGATCTCTAGATCGGCAGCACGGAGACAGACTTCAATCAACCGTCTGATCACGGCCGAGTCCTCGACAACGAGAATGCGTGAGCCCATTTTGAATCACCTCGGTATTGAGCCCGCCTTTGAGGGCTTACGGGAGGATCATCGGCAGGTCATACAGCCAGGTTTAGACATTCTGAAAGGTCCTGCCGGATGGCAGGGTGAGGTTCTCGATGAATTCTTCGAGTTGGCGCAAAGTCCGTACCTCGTGGACCGACGTGCAGTGCTTCGCGTAGTGGGACATGGCTGAATCGCCTGTGTCCCAGTATGAAATCGGCTCGGGATTGAGCCATAACACGGCCCTGGCAGCCTTGGCGATGTCCTCCAAAACAGCCTCGCGGGGCGGTCGATAGTTATTCCGAGCGTCACCAGAAATGAGAACGGTGGTTCTCGACGTCAATTGGCCTCCGTATCGGCTGAAGAAGGTCTCCAGTGAGTTGCCGTAGTCAGAGTGGCCGTCGAGCCAAACCACCTCGGCTTCGTTCGTGATGCGGCTGACTGCCGAGCCAAAATCGATTCCCGGTCCAAAAAAGTCTGTCACCTCGTCAACCGTGTCGACAAAGGCGAACGAACGGAGCTTGGAGAACTGGGTTGACATCGCGTGAGTGAACTGAAGCGTGAACCGGGAGAAGGTCGCCATCGATCCTGAGATGTCGCAGAGCAGCCAGACCTCGGGACGGTGGGGCCGGGGATGACGGAACTGTGGGTCCGCCGGTACTCCGCCGGTGGCCAGGGACCGTCGAACAGTGCGACGAAAGTCGAGGCGTCCGCTGCGCTTCTTGCGACGTCGCGCCAGTCGCGAGGCCAGCTTTCGGGTCAGCGGTCCGATAGCGGCCTCCATATCCGCAAGCTCGCTGCTGGTGGCGTGCATGAGATCTACGTCTTCAACCAGGGGTCGCCTCAAAGTGCGAGCCACCGCCTCTCGACCACGGTCGGCGACAAGCCGACGCCGGATCTCCTCCTGTATCTCCTGGCGCAGCAACTCCAGCCTCGCCTCCACATCCTCTTTGAGCAGGCGCCTCTCGAACTCCGAGAGATCTTCATCTGACATCAGCGCCTCAATCAATTTGGCTTCGAGTTGTGCAAGGTCGAGGCGTCGAAGCGTCCGGTACAGGTAATAGGTCCCGCCGACAGGTCGACCTGGCTCCATGCCGGCAAGTTGATCAACCGCCTGACGCGCACCCCGTCGCAACGACTCATCGTCCAGACCCGCAAGAGCATCCAGAAGAGCCTCGAGGAGCCCATCGAGATCGAATTCGGTTTCCCCATCGAGTGGCTCGCCTCCTGGCATGGAAGACGGCACGTCGTCAGGGCTTCCCGGATCAGCCGGTTTGACAGGCGCCGGCACATTCGAGAAGTAAACGTCGAAGGCGGTGTCGAAGGCGCGCTCGTGTCTGAGATTCTTGATGAGCGTGGCGCGCAAAGTCTCCCGAAGGGCGACCTTCTCCCCGATGTCGATGGACTCGACGGCCAACATCGCATCGATGGCTTCGACCATCGAGACGGGAACACCAGCCTCTCGCAGCTCATCGATGAAACCGGTGATCACATTGATCATGTCAAGCTCTAATCAGGCTGGGAGGTTGATGTGAACTCTTTGGCTGCCTTCTCGATGTCCGCCTGATATTTGAGTAACACATGGAGGGTGTCGCCAAGCACGTCCTCATCTACATCCTCGACGGAGAGAGCCAGAAGCGTTCTTGCCCAGTCGATGGTCTCCGACACCGAAGGGGCCTTCTTCAGGTCAAGCCCACGAATCGATCGAGCCACCTTGGCTACCTGGTTGGCGAGGTGATCGGAGAGTCCGGGCACTCTGGCACTCAGTATCTCCTTCTCCCGTTCGGCATCCGGGTAGTCGATGTGAAGGAAGAGGCATCGACGTTTCAGCGCTTCGCTCAGCTCTCGGGTGTTGTTCGATGTGAGGAACACCATCGGCTGGCTGGTTGCGTACATTGTCCCAAGCTCAGGAACGGACACCTGAAAATCGGAGAGAATTTCGAGCAATAGTGCTTCGGTTTCGACTTCGACCCTGTCGACCTCGTCGATCAACAGCACAACGGGCTCGGGCGAGCGGATCGCCTCGAGAAGGGGACGGGTGAGAAGGAACTCCTCGGAGAAGATGTCGTGGCTGATCGAATCCCAATCATGGTCCACGTCGGATTGAATCCTCAGTAGTTGCCTCTTGTAGTTCCATTCGTACAGGGCTTTCGCCTCGTCGAGACCTTCGTAACACTGGAGCCGGATGAGAGAGCGCCCGGTGATCGTTGCCACGGCCTTGGCGAGCTCTGTTTTTCCCACTCCCGCCGGGCCCTCCACCAGGACGGGCTTGTCGAGGCGGTCGGCCAGAAACACCACCTGGGCGATACGCTCGTCCGGCAGGTAATCGGCCGCCTTCAGCGCTTCCGCAACCAGTTTGGGACTGTCGAATTCCATCTGTCTCCTGAGATCGAATCCCCATTGTACGGGCGGTTATGGCGTCACATTCGGCTCGCCCGTAGTTAGCCTGGACATTCTGAGCTGAAAAGAATGCGGCGGAAATGCGAATAATCATCGTGGGTGCCGGGGCCGTCGGCTCCTATCTAGCGGAACGGCTTTCGGCCGAGGGCCAGGACGTAATCGTCATCGAGTACGACGAAACACGCGCAGCACAGCTTCAGGAGTCGATTGATGCCCTCGTTATGACGGGTAACGGCGCCAGCAAACACGTTCTCGAGGAAGCAGGGGCCGACAAGTCCGACCTTCTGATCGCCGTATCGAATTCGGATGGTGCCAACGTCCTCGCCTGTTTCACCGCAACCGAACTTGGCACCAAGACCACCATCGCCCGAATCGAAGACCCGGAGATCCGGGAAGGCGCAGACCGATTCGGTGTAGACGTCGTCATCGATCCGTCAGCCACCGCCGCAGAGGAACTCGTGGGTATCGTCGGAATGGGTGGCGCCAGCGAGGTCATCCAATTCGCCGACGGAAAGCTCGTCATGGTGGGGGGAATCGTCGCCCCCAACGCAGCCATCACCAACGCCCCCCTGCGGGATCTACGAATACGCCAGGCCGAATGGGGTTGGGTGGTTGCCGCCCTGGTTCGTGACGGGCGGACCATTGTCGCTCACGGTGACACACTTGTCCGGGCCGGGGATCACGCCTTGCTGATGACTACCGACGACAGGGTGTCCGACGCCACTCGGATATTGGGCCTCAAGCGGCGGAATCTCGACCGGGCAATCATCATGGGCGGAACCCGGTTGGCAGAGTTGACCGCTGACGCCATGTCTGAAGCCGGTCTCTCAGTCGTCATCGTCGACGAGGACGCTGATCGGTGCGGTGTCCTCGCATCCCACCACTCACACGCCCTGGTCATGTGTGGTGATCCGACCGACCCAGATGTCCTAGGCGATCTTGACCTTGGCCCCAAAGATGTTGCCATCGGGCTGACTGGTTGGGACGAGGTGAACCTGCTCGGTTGTCTCGTCGCCAAGGCAAGCGGTGCGGGAATGGCAATATCTCGGTTCAATCGCATCTCCTACGTTGGTCTTCTCTCGGGGCTGGGGATCGACGCTGCTGTTTCCTCCCGGTTGATGGCGGCCAGTGCCATCCTTCGTTTTGTTCGTCAGGGACAGGTCGAACAGGTCGCCACCTTCTCCGACACCGATGCCGAAGCATTGGAAATCGAGGTATCGCCAGGATCAGAGGCATGCAACAAGACGCTGTTCGACCTAGATCTGCCCCTCGGAGTGATCATCGGCGGCATTTCCCGCAACGGCACGACATTCGTACCCGACGGATCGACCGTGGTGCGCTCCGGGGATCACATCATTTTCTTCTCGCTGCCGAGGGACATTGAGGAATCGCTCGCCCTGTTCACCGCATGACCACCGGACAACCGCGCTCCAATGGGCACACCACCAATCAATCGCTGGCAGTCAACCTTCTGAAAACCGTCGCCTACGTGCTGGGCTCGGTCCTCGTTTTCATCGCTATAGCCATGGCTGCGTCAGCCATTGTCTCTGTGCTCTACGCGGAGTACGAGACGGCCGCCTGGATTGCCATTTCCGCCGCGATCACCGCCGTGTTCGGTTACACGACCCGGCGCCTGGTGCCACGACCCAGGTCGATCACGGTGAAACAGGGATTCGCCACTGTGGGGCTGGCCTGGTTCGTCTTTTCCATCTTTGGTGCTCTCCCCTACCTGCTCTCCGGGGTAATCCCCAGCATCTCGGACGCCGTGTTTGAGACCGCTTCAGGTTTCACCACAACTGGCGCATCGATCCTTACCGACCCCAGTGTTCTGCCAAAAGGCATCTCATTCTGGAGAGCCCTCACCCAGTGGTTAGGGGGGATGGGAGTCATCGTCTTGGGTGTCGCCATTCTTCCTCTCCTCGGCACCGGTGGCATGCA
>QIDW01000297.1 GCA_003230435.1 Acidimicrobiia bacterium
CGTCGGAGTCGTGACAGATCAACGCAAATGACTTGGTGTCCTCAGGAACATCCGCCCAGTCAAGGGAAGGGCTGACATTGTCCGAAAGAACAAAGTGGCTGTCCGGGTTGGCTCTGGCAAACGCGTAACGAGCGGGGATTACACCGCCGTCGATGAAACTGCTGGTTGAGAGTTGCATGTACCGGACCATACCCACCGAGCCCTGAGGGCGGATCAGACGCGCCCGATAATCCCGGCCAGCTCCTCGACTGCCACCGCGTCGATCGGGTCGAGCACCACCTGAAGATGGCTGACTCCGGCCTCGGCGAACTCGTCGAGTCGCTCGAGAATGGTCTCACCGACTATCGGCTCAGCCTTGGGGCGGTCCTCGCTACCGGCCACTCGCCCCTCGCCACGAGACAATCTCACATATACCGCAGCTGTCTTTTCGATATCGCTTGGGTCACGCCCAACTTCGACGCAGGCAGCCTCCAACTCGGACACGAGCGGTCGAAGGCCTGCAGCCCGGTTGCCGAACCACACGTGCCAGCTGTTCCACATGTCCACGTGCGGAGCAGTGATGCGAAGCATGCGCGGGCCATTGGAACCGATCATCAGTTTCATGTCCGATCTTGCCCGGGGCAGGAGCTCCATTTCGCGGTGGGTGTAGAAACGACCCTCAAAATCAATGGAACCTTGCCTGATCAGTGTGCGGATGACAGTAAAAGCCTCTTCGAATCGCGACACTCGGTTGTCATATTGGAACCCGAAGGCGTCGTACTCGGGTTTGTTCCAGCCGGCCCCCAAACCGAGGATGAGTCGACCCCCACTGATCTCGTCAACGGTCGACGCCTTCTTGGCAATCATCGCCGGGGAGTGGAACGACGTGGCCGCAACTAGAGGGCCCAGCTCGACCCGCTCGGTCGCCTCGGCCAGTGCGGCCAACATCGACCAGGCTTCCCAAGGGCCGCGCGCACCGGTCAGGTCGTCCCGAAAGATCAGGTGGTCGCCGATCCATACCGAGTCGAATCCGCATTGCTCAGCGACGAGCGCTATCTCACGGACCTCCCGCCAGCCGACGTCACGCTCCACCTCAGGTAGTTGGATTCCTATCTTCATGTGCTCGAACTTGTGCAACATCGCGAACTAGCCACTGACTTCGTCCGATGCAGGAAGGGCGGCACGATCGAAGTTGCTTCTCACGTTCCAGAGGATCCACCCAACGTCCCGATCCTCCGCCGCCTGAATCGAATCGCGGATCTGTGAGTTCGTCCACCAAAAGCCTTGGAGCCAGGGTCGCAGTCTGGCACCCGGTGCCAGCCTCGGCAGTGCATCGTCAATGGCGCCGGCGGTGACCGCGTATGGGTAATCGTTCGGGTCGTCAAAACCCAGCCATCCATCGGAGTAGTGACTCGGGTAGATCATCGGGCTCAGCGCGTCCACTTGCCGAGATAATTCCTCCGGTTTCTGGCCAAGGCCCTGATCGTTCGACACGGACACGACAATGGCAAAGACGTCGGCGCTCATCGAGCAGCCCATCGGTTGCAACACACTCCTGGCCCTGGCAAGAAAACTCTCGATGGCCTCAACCCGTTCGGCCTCGGTGAGCGCAAGTTGTCCGCTCACCTGAGCGGCTCGACCGGAAGGAAACCTGACATAGTCGAACTGGATCTCATCAAATCCCAACTCGCAGGCTTCGATGGCCAGGTCGATGTTGTACTCCCACGCTGATTCTGCCCTCGGGTCGATCCAGGGTCCGGCAAGTTTCTCGTCTGGTCGCGCCTTGGCACGGAATGCGTCTTCGAAAACGACAATCCTCGTTATCGCATAGAGCCCGCGATCATGCGTCTGAGCAAGTCTCTCCACAGGGTCGTACCAAACATCCACCGCTCCAATATCGTGAGCTTCGCTGACCGTGGTGTCGTATAGAACCTTCCCTCCCTCCTGCTTGGTGTCGAATACAAACGCGTTGACCGCTGTGTCGTCTGCCAAATTCAGTAGCCGCTCGAATGCAACGTCGTCGCCGGCGGCACCCGCGCCGACCCGAAGCCCCCTCACTTTCTGTCGCTCGATGGTCACCAGGAAGAATGAAGACCCCGTCTCCCACGACACCTGGACGTCGGCCCAACCCCTCCTGGAGACCCGAAACGGCTCGGGCGCCGTGGCCTCGAAAGTGAAGGACCCATCAGGTCCGGTCGTGAGCTCGGCTGATCCAATCGTTACCGTCGCCCCTGGCACCGGTACCCCAAAGGCATCAACCACCTTTCCGTCCAGGGTGAAGGTAGGAAGCGTCGTTGTGGTGGTGGTGGGTGGCGCCGTCGAGTTGGTGGCGGAATTGGTGACCGTCGCAGGCGAGCCGACCGTGCTCGTCGCTGACCCGCCAACTTCAAAAGTGACGCAAGCAGACGCGGCAAGGCCTAAGACCAAGAGGACAAGAAACCGGGATCGCGAGGTCAGCTTCACCCAAGCATGGTAAGTGTCAGTGGGTTAGGTCCAGCGCAAGACCATGGCCGTCATGGTGAACAGCACCAGCAGCGTGTCGACAGTCCCGAAGGCGGTCATCCGGGAAGTAGCCGCCTTGATTCGAGATCGATCTCCTGATTCCACGGCCTCGGCGGCGATCTTGGAGCCAGGGTCGAATACGAAGATGCCCAGCAGCGCACTGATGACGATGGTCGCGAATCCGATAGTGACAAAAAGACTGCCAAAGCTGATGTCATGTTGAAGAACCATCACGATTCCAGTGATGAGAACCAGGATCGCAGCCGGCATGTACAGCCTTTTGCTCAGTTGTCCTGTAACCCGATACCACCCGGCCACAACTTCGGCTCCCTGACGTGCTGCCAGACCTGGCACGACCGCCTGGATGATGTTGGCCCCTAGCCAGGTGCCGACCGCAGCTATGTGTAGTACAAGCATCACTTCGTGCAATTCCATAGGACTCCTCCGAAACTTGAACTGGGCAAGTTAGCGGTTTGTTCTCATTGGAGGCCCACACATTTACGATCGGCTGGCGTGACCGACAAAAGCGAACCCCAAGGCTGTCGCAACGCGGCCATAACGACCTCGTTCCTGCTCGCCTTTGCCGTGGTGTTCATGGTCGGTGGCCTCTTGCTAGTCAACAGCAATTCGTGCGAGGGCATCTGCCAGACCCTCGGTCTGACACTCCTATACGCCGGTGGGCCCCTATCGGCTCTTCTGGGTGTGCTCTTTGGCGGGGTGTGGGTGGCCTGGCCACTCGATGTAACACTCTGGGTGGTCGCCGGATTCGCGTCCGCTCGTTGGGCTGAGCGCCGGTCTCGGGGAGTCCTCGGTGTGGTCCTGATACTTCTCGTCCTGGCCCTCATCTACGGACTAGTCCTTTCGCAATTCGTCGAAATAGCCGTTTAGAAACTGTCACCGTCACTTATCGTGACCCTTGATGCAAAACGTGCTTGCTTTCCGTCTGGTGGGGATCGGGTTAGCCGGGTTTCTCACCGTGGCCGCGGCTTTCTCCACGAGTGCCCTGTTCCAGGCGCCATCACCGGGATCGAATCTCGATCCCGTCAATGGAGCCGAGTTGATAATCGATCTGATCCAGGGCCAGGAGGCACTTCTCTGGTCTTCACTATCCGGGACTGTCACCAGCTACACAGTGCTCGGCTGGCCTTCACGTGTCGACGGGCAAGACCTCGGTGGTGCGCTGATGCTCGTCAAGCCCGAGAATGGCTCGGCAGGCGTCATCGACTTGGACGAAAGACCCATGTCGGTCGATTTCGACGTCGATTCCTAAACCGCAAGGTATTCCTCCAGGTCTGAGTCCTCAAAGGGACCAACCGCTCCGATCATGCGCGTATCGGCGCCGTATAGGTCGACCGCCACCGACTGCACGTCGCCGAGACTGATCGCCTCCAGCTTCTCCAGTCTTTCGTCGACCGACAGATGAGGCATCCCTGCCAGTTCGTCCCTTCCCAATCGCACCATCCGGCTGTTGGCATCCTCGAGGGACAATGCCAATCCGCCCCTCATCGATCCCTTGGCGCGTTCGAGCTCTTCGGGGGTGATACCGGAGTCGACAACCTTTGACAGTTCGTCACGGATCACGTTCAGAGCAGTGTCGGTCTGACTGGGAGTTGTCCCTACATAGACCCCCCAGGCTCCGGTATCGGCGAACGACAACTTGAACCCGTAAATGGCGTATGCCAGTCCACGTTCTTCCCGCACCTCACGGAACAAACGGGAAGACATACCGGATCCCATGATGTGATTGAGCACCTCAAACGCCCACCGCCGCTCGTCCGTACGGTCCAATCCCGGACCACCAACCACGATGTGGGCTTGCTCGGTGTCTTTCCGCTTGACGTTGATCCGGGGCCGGCCGGCCAACTCGCTGTGATCATGATCGACGGAATCGCCCGACCAATCTCCGAAGCGCTCGCTGATCATCTCGACGAGCGTCTCGTGGTCAACCGACCCAGCCGCGGCCACCACCAGCGACCCGGCCCCGTAACGACGCCCCCAGTAACCATTGATCTCGTCGCGTGACATGCCAAGGATCGAATCCCTGGTGCCCAGAACCGGGGCCTCGAGGGCATGGTCCGCAAAAACTGCGGTGGTGAAGTTCTCGAAAGCGACGTCGTTGGGATCGTCCTCGTACATGTTTATCTCTTCGACCACCACGTGGCGCTCGGCATCGATCTCGTGCGGGCGGAACGCCGGACGTTGGATGATCTCGGAGAGAACGTCGAGCCCCGTTGTCAGCTCCTGGTCCAGGATGCGCGTCCAGAAGCAGGTGGCTTCCTTGGATGTGAAAGCGTTGGACTCGGCTCCTATGGCATCGAAGGTTTCCGAGACCTCCCGAGCGGAGAGCTTCTCCGAGCCTTTGAAAAGAAGATGCTCGAGGAAATGGGAAACACCCGCCTCATGGCCTTTTTCGTCGCGGGTACCCGTATCGATCCAGCAGCCAAGGGCCACTGATCGGAGGGAGGACATTGTCTCCGAAATCACTCGGAGTCCGTTGGGAAGCGTTGTCAGGTCGTAGTGCACGAGATCAAGGGTATAACGCCGAGACGAACAACTCGAAAGGAGAGATTGGCGTCGGTTTGACACGCCATGAGACAATTAGCGGCTTATGCGTGGACGTGATCAGACATTTCTTGCTGACCTCATCGGCCCTGAGGACAAGGCCATCGAGGCAGTCGTCGGCCGATACCAGCGAGTTGCACCTGCGGTCACAAGGCTCGCCCGGAGTCTTTCCGACAACCCAAACCTTCGAGTGCGTCTTGGTTCGGAGAGCGCCGCTTCACCGGATGAGGTCGTCTGCGACCCTCGGATCTTCCAAGCCGCCTACCACCGCAACGCCCCGGTTACGCCCGACGAAGTCGCCCTCGCTTCGGCTCTCCACGAGGTGATGCACCTGGTTTCCACAAATCTGGATGAGCAGAGGCCCCTCCCCGACGACTGGCCCATCGAGGGAGACGTTGCCGAGGGTGTTGAGCTCGATCTGCTGACGGCTTTGGAACGGACCGAGAAGCCTGTGGCCGAGATCATCTTTTTCAGCCTCGAGGACGCCCGACAGGAGAAACAAGGTCTTTCCGCTTACCCCGGCGCGCGATCTGTCCTTGAAGACCTCTATAGGTCTTCCCTCAGCCAGGCCATCTCTAAGTCCGGAGCCCTCAGCCAGTTTGTTTTGGGGTGTTTCCTTCTCACAGGCAGTTACATCGACCGTGAGGTGCTGGAACGGCGTTTCGAAGCCCACGCGGCCGTGGCCATCGACGACGCAAGTGAGCATTGCCGTCTCGCTGGAGAGACGGACGACCCCTGGTATGTGGCCCAACTCGCACTTGAACTCGAAGCGATCGCGCGCACGCACGGTCTGATAGCCGAAGTGCCCGACACGGCAACGAACGCCCAACGCAAACTGGCCGAGGAATCAGACGCCGAGAAGGCTGCGAGCGGAGTGGACACTGTCCGGCTGATCTCGCCCATAGTTTTGGACGCAGACTCGTATCAAGACACTAAACGCGCCGCCGAAACCCGCTCCGGGCTGTCCGACCGCAGAGGAGCTTCCGACTTTGCCGGCGACGAATCGACCGATCAACTGCTGCGCGTCAGCCAGGCACCCGAAGTATTCCTGCCGACCGGTCAGAGTGGAAAACTCCTGGTGACACCCATCCCGCGCTCCTTCACTGCGTTCAACGCGGAGGGCCTCGAGTCGATGAAGGCAGCGGCCCAACGATGGAAGGTCGCTCAACGGAAAGTCTCCGGTGAGCTTTTTCCCTTGTTCGCCGCCAACCAGAGACGTGGCCTCCGCTCCGGCTTCGATCAGGGCGACGTCTCTCCCCACGCCGCCCTTTTCATTGGAGCCGGGCTCTATCAGAGGCTGTACGAGCGTCGCGCGGCACGGAGCAGACGTCGTTATGCGGTTTCACTTCTTGTGGACGCCTCGGCGTCGATGCTGAGTCCCGGTCGCAGCCAAGGGCCAGGAACATCTTGGGCGATGCCCGCCGCCCTCCTCGGCGCATGGACCATGGCCCGACTCTGCGACGAACTGCAGATCGACTTCGAGGTAGCCCTCTTCAACCGCGGTTTCGCCGCCAAACCAGAGGACACCGAGGACAGCTTCCGACACGCCCGATCCGCCGCAACCGCCGGTCTTCGCCAAACGCAAGGAACTGCAGCCGACAGGCTCACCACCACAGTGAACCACTACATGGTCAAACCATTCGACAGACGATGGCGCGACGCTGAGCCGGCACTGGCCGGTCTCTTCTTCACAGCGGCTGAACCGAAGAAGGCGGCCGCGCTGGCGCGGCGGAAAGCCGACAGCGCACCACCAGTATCACTCTTCGAAAAGGCCGCCAACGTTGATGAGTTCAACATCATTCACGCCGCCGATCGCATGGGGCGTATTGGCGCCGACGTCAGACTTCTCATGGTCCTCGCTGATGGGATGACTCGTGGCTCGGTGGAAGCGCTCAGCAAGTCGGTCTCGTCTGTTGAGGCTGCCGGAACCACGGTCATCGGGATAGGCATCGGCGATCACACCGTCGACGACGCCTACCAGCGCCATGAGGTGGTTGAGGAGCCCGACCAGTTGGCCAAAGCGATGGTGGATGGGAC
>QIDW01000073.1 GCA_003230435.1 Acidimicrobiia bacterium
TGATTGCCACAGAGGAGATCGGCTTTCCGCTGGCGGATCACATCGACATCCTCGTTGTCCTGAGTCGCGAGGCGTTTTCCCGGTACCAGCCAGAGCTTGGCGAGCACGGCCGCTTGATCGTTGACAGTCGCTGCGCCCCCGATTCACTCATCGGCGATGCCAGCCAGTTTCCGGTGGTTGACACGGCCCGAGCTGTCTCCGGTGGCCAGCTCGTCACCGGCGTCGTGGCTCTGGGTGTGCTCCAAGCTGTCGCGGAGATCGTCGATACGGAGGCCCTGCGCCAGGCGGTTGGGGCGAGAGTTCCCACTCAGCACAAGGAGATGAACCTGGAGGCTCTTCGCGCTGGAATGCTGCTCGTAGGCGTGGGTGTGACATGAGCAAGACGCACACCACGAGGGAACGAATCCGCCGGGAGGCTGCGGCGCTGTTCGGCGAGAAAGGGTTCAACGGGGCAAGCATGTCCGAACTGGCCGGTGAGGTGGGGATCACCAAATCGAGCCTCTATCACCACTTCCCCAGTAAGCAGGCCCTGTTGTCGGAGATCATCGAGCTGACGGTGAATCGGGTCACTCCCCTTGTGCAAGAGGTCGCCGAGTCGGATCTGCCTATTCGTGAGCGGTTGAGCAGGGCGGTGATCCTCCACACCGTGGAGGCAATACGCGACCGGGACGCTGTGGCCTGTTTCATCGAGGAGGGCCGATACCTCGAACCCGAGTTCATGACGGCTCACCTGGCCAACCGGGACCGCTACGAACTCACCTTCCGGCGCATGTTTGAGGAAGGCATCAGATCGGGGGACTTTGTGGATCAGGACGTTGGTCTCGCGGTGAAGGCCGTCCTGGGGATGTGCAACTCGGTGGTCCGCTGGTACCGGCCAGATGGTGGTCACACCCCCGAGGAGATCGCCTCGGAGTTCGCCGACTTCGCGGTACGAGGTGCGGCGACTCTGCGAGAGAGTGTCACCTCCGACAGAGGACGAGCCACATGAGCGGAGCGCTCGAAGGAATCACGGTGCTCGACCTCTCCCAGGGGGCGGCCGGGCCAACCTGTGCCATGCACCTTGGTGACCTGGGCGCGACCATTCTCAAAGTGGAGCCCCCCGGCGGTGAATGGGGGCGGGGATTGGGCCCTCCGTTCGTGGAGGGTATTGCCGCGGCGTTCCTGGGCATCAACCGCAACAAACGGAGCGCTGTGATCGATCTCAAGAAACCCGGAGGGTCCGACGTGGTCCTCCGGCTCGCCGAGCGATGCGATGTGGCGCTCGAGAGTTTTCGACCGGGAGTGGCCGACCGCCTCGGCATCGGTTATGAAACCATGGCGGCTCGTAATCCCCGGCTGGTCTACGCCGCGATCTCCGCTTTCGGCCAGCACGGACCGTGGAGAGACCGTCCTGGGGTAGACGGAGTCGTCCAGGCCATGGGGGGAATCATGAGTGTCACCGGAACGGCTGATGGCCCTCCGGTCAAGGTGGGCGTGCCGGCCGCCGACATGGCCGGCGGCATGTACATGTCCCTGGCCGTCCTTGCAGCCCTTCTAGCCCGGGAGCGGACCGGCCGCGGACAGCGAGTCGATGTCTCCCTTCTCGATTCCCTCCTGGCCTATCAGGTTGTACCCCTCACGATGTTCCTGGCCGCTGGACAATCCCCCCAGCGACTGGGAAGCGCTGCTCCCTACGCGGCCCCGAATGAGGCATACCCAACCCGGGATGGGCACGTGATGGTTGCCGCCTACACACCCAAGCGCTGGCCGGCGCTCTGCAGTGTCCTGGGCAAGCCGGACCTGGCGACCGATCCGCGCTTCGACACCAACGAGAAACGCGTCCACGACCGGACTGCACTGCGCGAGGTCCTGGAGCCGTTGTTCCGCACCAGGACGACGGCCGAGTGGATCGACGTGCTCGATGACGCTGACGTTCTCTGCGGCCCGCTGCTGTCCTACCCGGAGCTGGTCGCCGAGGAGCATGTAGCCAACGGGGACGCTCTGGTGACCGTCAAGCACCCCACGATCGGCGAGATCCGTGCGCCGGTGTTCCCGGGTCGCATGTCTGAGACACCCGGCGATGTTTCCCGGCCGCCGCCACTACTCGGCGAGCACTCAGCGGCGATCCTCGGCGAGTACGGGTTCGAGGAGGACGAAATCCGCGAGCTGGTTCACAGCGGTGTGGTGAGCGGTATTGAGGAAAATGAGCAGAGGAGTCGGCAGTGACGGATGAGCAGGTGAACATCAGCGAGGAAGAGCACCCCGTTCTCTATGAGCGCGATGGGGCAGTGGGGATACTCACCCTGAACCGGCCCCATGCACTCAACTCCATGACCGTGGCGATGCTGGAGGCGATGGCCGAAATTCTCGATGAGATAGAGGACGACCCGGATACCCGCGTTCTCGTTGTGACCGGATCGGGGGAGAAGGCGTTCTGCGTGGGCGCCGACTTGAAGAGCCGGGGCAAGGAGTTCGAACCCGGTCTGATCCATGACCCGCTCGGGCTGTTGGTGCGACGCGTTTTCGGCCGTCTCGAGAATCTCCACCTTCCGGTCATCATTGCCATCCGTGGTTACGCCCTTGGGGGCGGTCTCGAGCTGGCTCTTGCCGGCGACCTGAGAATCGTGGCGGAGGGCGCCCGGCTCGGTTTCCCCGAGGCCAAGGTGGGGAGCCTGCCGGGAGCCGGTGGTACCCAGCGAGCTACCCGCCTGATCGGACCCGGTTTCACCAAGGAATTGATGTTCACGGCCGACCACGTCAGTGCTGCGGATGCGCTGCATATGGGTCTTGTCAACCGCGTGGTGCCCGACGACGACCTGATGGACGAAACAATGGCGCTGGCCCGGCGTATCGCCGGCCGCGCCCCGCTTTCACATGATCGGGTCAAGACGTTGGTCAACCGGGCCTCCGAAACCGACCTCGAAACCGGATTGGAGCTCGAATCGACGAGTCATGCGGTGTTGCGCACCAGTGAAGATCGCAACGAGGGAATCCAGGCTTTCATCGAGAAGCGGTCACCCGAATTCAAAGGACGTTGAGACCACCAAGGAGGTAGTGAAGGTGAACGTGAAGGACCGAGTCGCCATCGTCACCGGTTCGGGTCAGGGCATCGGCGAGGGCATCGCCCGGGCGCTGGCTGGAGCCGGGGCCCGGATCGTGGTGAACGACCTCGTGCCCGAGAAAGTCGACGAGGTGGTGGCCGATTTTCGAGCCGCCGGCTTCGACGCCGTGGGTCAAACCGCCGACGTTGCAACGGCCGAAGGCGCCGAGGGCCTCATCGCCGCAGCATTGGATGTCTACGGCCGTGTCGACATCCTGGTGAACAATGTGGGAATGGCTCGGGACGGCTGGCTGGCCAAGATGAGCGAGGAGGACTGGGACACGGTCCTGGCAGTGAACCTCAAGTCCCAGTTCCTCTGCTGCCGGGCGGTTGCGCCACACATGATGGAGCAGAAGTCCGGCCGGATCATCAACATCTCGTCACGTGCCTGGCTGGGTGGGGCCGGTCAGGCGAACTACGCAGCGTCCAAGGGGGCTGTGATCAGCTTGACCCGCACGTTGGCGCTCGAGATGGCCCGGTATGGGATTACGGCCAATTGCATCGCCCCGGCGCTGGTGGACACGCCGCTCTTTCGCGGACTCAAGGAGGAGGTTCAGGAGCGGCTCGTCAAGACCATCCCGGCAGGCCGCGTCGGCACGCCGGAGGACATCGGCAACGCCGCGTTGTTCCTCGCGGCGGACGAATCCTCCTATGTGACCGGCCAGACTCTCTACGTCTGCGGCGGCCGGAGCCTGGGCGCAGGCTGATGGAGGTTCCACCATCATGGGCATGACACTGGCGGAACGCATCCTGGCCAGGTCGGCCCGGCGAGAGAGCGTGGCGGCGGGGGAGTTCGTCGTGGCTGATATCGACCTCGCCTTGCTGCACGACATCTTTGCAGCCCAGGTTTTCGACCTGCTCCGCGACGTAGGCGTTGACAGCATTTTCGAGCCGGACCAAACCGTGGTCGTGATCGATCATCTGGTCCCTGCCCCTTCGGCTGAAGCGGCGGCCATCCACCAGAGGATCCGGGAACACGTTTCCCGGCTCGGCATTACCGCTTTCTACGACGCCGGCGAGGGTATCTGTCACCAGTTGCTGCCCGAGCGGGGCCACGTCCTGCCGGGAATGCTCATCGTGGGAACGGATTCTCACACTACGACCTACGGAGCACTGGGCGCCGGCGGCACCGGTATCGGCACCTCGGACATGGTGTATGCGCTTGCCACAGGGAGGCTCTGGTTCCGGGTACCGGAGACCATCCGCTTCGAGTTGACCGGCGACCTTCTTCCGGCGGTCTCGTGGAAGGACGTGATCCTCTATCTAGCCGGACGTTTCGGTGCAGACGTGGCTCAGTACCGTGCAATCGAGTTCGCTGGTCCAGCGGCAACGAGTGCCGACATGTCGAGTCGGCTCACCGTCTCCAACATGGCGCTCGAGATGGGGGCAAAGTTCGGCCTGTTTGAGGCCGACGACGTTACCGACGCCTACCTGCGGGACCATGGAGGCATGGGCAGCGAGCCCTTTAGGCCGGATCCTGATGCGAGCTACGAGGCCATCCACGAGATTTCGCTTTCGGACCTACCACCACAGGTGGCGATGCCGCACGAGGTCGACAGAGTCGGGCCCGTCTCCGATGTCGAGGGCCTGGCGA
>QIDW01000282.1 GCA_003230435.1 Acidimicrobiia bacterium
CAAGGACGATCCTCATGAGACAGCTTTCGGATCGGCGTCGAAGCCGCAAAGGCCATCGTCGGATCTCACTGCGTCGGATCTCACTGCACCGTGGTCCGGCCACCGTCAACGGGGAGATTCACGCCTGTGACGTAACCCGCTTCCGGCGAAGCTAGAAAGGCCACTACGGCACCAATATCCGATGGATGTCCGAGACGACCTGCCGGGATGGCATCGAGGGTGGCTCGCTCGACTTGGTCGATGCTTCTGCCTGATCTCTCAGCCAATCGTCCCATGGTGGTCCTCAGTCTCGAAGTCTCGATCGAGCCGGGAAGAACAGTTCGGCCGCCAATGTCTTTCCCCACTGAGCGACCGCACCCCGGATCGTGTTCGAAACTCCGAGGTTGGATATCGGTGTGACCACTGAGGACGAGATGATGTTGATGATTCGGCCATATCCTGTTTCGATCATCCCTTCCTTCGTCGCATGAACGAGTGCCTGGTTGCACAGGATGTGCATCTCAAACCCCTCGGTAAGGGCTCCGGCGCCGGCCTCGTTGAGAGGTCCAGGCGCCGGGCCTCCGGTGTTGTTGATCAGGATTTGGACCCTGCCGTTAGCCAACACGTCAGCCTCGGCCGCGGCGCCGACCGCCTGGGAATCGGAGAAGTCGACGGAGATCGCGCCGTGAGTTTGGTCGAGGAGGTGGGGTAGAGAGAGGCGAGCCTCGTCGAGAGAATCGGGGTTTCTCCCCATCACGGTGACGGCAGCCCCGGCCTGAGCCAGTGCTACGGCGCATCCCAAACCTATGCCTTTGGAGCTTCCCCCGACCAGCGCCCTCATCCCCGCGAGCGGTGGCGCGGGTTCGTTCAGATGAGGAGTTTGGGGCATTGGCCACCGAGGATAGGCATCCTCGATGTTCTCCGGTTCCAGCGATGTCAGTCGAAGGGCAGCCCCGCATACTGTTCGGCCACGGCAGCCTGGAAACGTTCAGACGAAGCGAGGTGGTCGAGCTCAGACTCCTGGATTCTCTGTTTGAACTCACCCTGGTTCGGGAAGAGGTGGAGCAACTCCGTGAGCCACCATGAGAACCGCACTGCGCCCCATACTCTGTTGAGAGCCACGCCCGAATATGCGTCGAGCTGTGCCGTCTTGCCTTCGTCGTAGTACTCGATAAGGGCCTTTGAGAGGTAGTAGACGTCGGAGATCGCGAGGTTGAGTCCCTTGGCC
The DNA here is from genome assembly GCA_003230435.1 of Acidimicrobiia bacterium. Classification (GTDB taxonomy): domain Bacteria; phylum Actinomycetota; class Acidimicrobiia; order Spongiisociales; family ZC4RG35; genus SZUA-217. Next base: position 1,208 of record QIDW01000282.1, read on the forward strand.
CCCGTCGGCGGCACGATGTGAGCTGCATCACCGGCGAGGAAGAGCCGGCCGTGGCGCATCGGTTCGGCGACAAAGCTGCGCAGCGGAGCAATCGACTTCTCAACGGAAGGACCGGTGACGATTCCATCCGCAATTGTCGCGGGGAATCGGGCCAGGAGCTCGGTCCAGAATCGATCATCGGACCACTCGTCGATCTTCGTATCTTCGGCCACCTGTATGTAATAGCGACTGAGCATCGGTGTGCGCTGGGACGCGAGTGCGAAGCCCCGGGGGTGGTTGGCGTAGGTCAACTGTGGAACAGGGGGTGTCTCCGAAAGGATGCCCAACCAGCCGAACGGATAGATGCGCTCGTATTCCTTGAGAAAGCCTTGCGGTATGACCGTTCGGCTCACACCGTGGAAACCGTCACAACCAGCGACGAAGTCACAATCCAGGCGAGATTCCTCGCCGTTCTTGGTAAACGTGACGTACGGCACATCCGATGTCACGTCATGTGGGGTCACGTCGAGAGCTTCCTCGATGACCCTGTCCCCGCAGACGGCATCGAGGTCTTCTTGGATCTTGGTCTGCCCGTAAGCCATGAACGGGCGTCCGGTGTACTTCTGACAGTCGATGAACAGACGTTTGTCGCGCCAGGCGATGGCGCTTCCTTCGTGGGTGAGCCCCTCGCGATTCATGCGCTCGCCGAGGCCCTTCTCGGTCAGAAAATCGACTGAACTCTTTTCCAGGACCCCCGCTCTGACGCGCCCCAGGACGTATTGGCGGGTTTGCATCTCCAGCACCACGCTCTCGACGCCGGCAAGATCGAGAACGTGAGACAGCAGCAATCCGGCCGGGCCTCCACCGATGATTGCCACTTGGGTTCGCACATTCAGACCTGGAGTCTCGGATATATGCGTCTTGCATTCTGCTCGAATACCTGTGCCTTCTCCGATTCGGTCAGGCCGGCACGATCTACATAGATGCGGGTGTCGTCGTAGTAGTTGCCGGTTTCGGGGTCGCGTCCGCGAACCGCACCCACCATCTCCGACGCGAACACCACGTTGTCGATGGGGACTACGCGGAGCAGAAGGTCAACACCGGCCTGGTGATAGACGCACGTGTCGAAGTAGATGTGCTCTAGTAGTTCGGCGAGGTCCCATCCATTGTCCTCGGCCATCCCCTTGAACCGGCCCCAGTGGTAGGGAACTGCACCGCCACCATGGGGTATGACGAATCGTAGGCCTGGAAAATCCTTGAGAAAACCGGTTGAAAGCGCCTGCATGAAAGCTGTCGTGTCTGCTCCGAGGTAGTGCGAGCCTGTCGTGAAGAAGTTGTCATTGTTCGAGGCGCTCACGTGGATCATTGCTGGCACATCCAACTCGACGAGCCTCTCCCAGAGGGGCCACCAATACCGGTCTGACAAGGGTGGTCCGTCCCAGAAGCCTCCGCTCGGGTCGGGATTGACATTGCAGCCGACGAATCCCATTTCACTCACGCAACGGTCGAGCTCACGGACCGACTGGTCGATCGCCACGCCGGGCGACTGGGGTAGCTGTGCGACCGGCGCGAAGTTCTCCGGATAGAGGTCGCATACTCTGCGGATCATCTCGTTCTGATGCTCGGTCCAGAACCTCGACGTATGTTCGTTTCCGACGTGGTGCGCCATCCAGCTCGCCCTTGGTGAGAACAGGGTCAGATCGGTACCTCGATCTCGTTGGAAACTGAGTTGGGCACTCTCGAGACTCTCGCGTATCTCATCGTCGGAGACATCGATGACACCCTTGGTGCCTACGAACGTCGGGTCTCTCTCGACGGCCGACTTTTGGGCTTCGCGCCAGGCCCCTACACCTGGTGGGGTTGTCGTGTAGTGGCCGTGGCAGTCAATGATCAAGATGTGTTCCTCCTACGAGTCGCACGCCGGGCGCCGTCATCGGAATCAGACTTCGCTGGGACTCTCAGGTGCCCTCGAAGATGATCAACCCGGCGGCCGTGTTTGATGCCGGCACGTGATAGTGGCGATGGACTTCTCGCACTTCTCGGCTCATGGCTCCGCGCATTATCAGCCACATCACCAACTCAATCCCTTCCGACCCGGCCTCCTTGAGGAGCTCGGTGTGAGTGACTTCCGCCAAGGCTTCTGGCTCGGAGCCGAGACGGTTCAGATATGAGGTGTCGAATGGCGTGTTGACCCATCCGGCTCGCTCACCCTGCAATTGATGAGACATGCCTCCGGTGCCGAAGACGGCCACGGTGAGATCCTCGTCCCACTGGTGTACTGCCCGTCTGATCGCCCTTCCGAGGTCGTAACAACGCCTAGCGGTGGGTGGCGGGTATTGGATCACATTGACCGCCAGAGGGATCACTCTCACCGGCCATGTCTCGGGCTTGCCGTAGACGATCGACATGGGAACGGTCAGCCCGTGGTCGACCGGCAGGTCAGTGACAATCGTCATGTCGAACTCGTCGAGGATGAGAGATTCGGCGAGATGCCAGGCCAACTCGGGATACCCGAAAACCGGTGGGATGTCCCGTGGCCCGTATCCTTCGTCGGCGATCGGGAATTCGTCGGCGACCCCGATTGCAAATGTCGGAATGAGACTGAGATCGAAGGCCGAGGCGTGGTCGTTGTAGGCAAGGATGACCACATCAGGTCTCGCATCGGCCATCCACTTGCGGGCACCCTCGTAGCCTTCAAAAAGCGGAGCCCAATAGGGCTCGTCTTCCTTGCCATTGTCGATTGCGACCCCTATTGCGGGCACGTGCGAAGTAGCCACACCGAACTTGACTTCAGCCAAAGGAGTTCCTCCCACCATTGATCATCATCTGTGTGAACTCATCCTCGGTGATGCCGGACATCTGTCCGCCCACATGCTGCATCGAGACTCCGTCGAATGCGGCGATCTTGAACGTGTAGTAGATGTTGCCGCCGAGCCGAAGCATCTCGAGCCAGTCCCGCTCCAGGACCGATCGTCGCTGCTCGGGGGTCAGATCGAACTTGTCGAGATAGGCCTCTTCGTCGGCACGGAACGCATCACGATTCTCGGGCACATTGAGAGTCATGCACATCATGTTGAGTGCGTAGCCCTTGCGGTGGTGGGCACCATCGAAGACGTATGTGCCGGGAATGTCGTGTTGCGGCAGTCTCTTGGTTGCCATCTACGTCTCCTTGCCATGTTATCTGTGGCCCTTGTGCCCCGCAGCAAGAGGGTAGACAATCCGGTGACGTCCCGATTAGTTTCTTGACTCCGTCAGAAGGCCTGGCTGGACGATGTGGAGGTGGCCAGTGGCTTCAAATGTCGTAATCCGCAATATCGAGCGAGCAGATCAGGCAGTCATCGAACGGCTTGGTCGCGCCGGTGTGGCGACCGCTCATGAGGCGTACGGCCGACGAGGTCTACTGGATCCAACTATCAGGCCTCGCCAGGTCGGAGCCGCCATCGCCGGCTCCGCGGTAACAGTTCTCTGCCCTCCTGGGGACAACATGATGCTCCATGCGGTTGTTGAGGTCCTCCAACCCGGAGACATTGTTGTGGTTTCGACGACTTCTGAGTCGAACGACGCAATGTTCGGCGACCTGTTGGCGACCTCATTCATGGCTTATGGTGCAGTCGGTCTGATCATCGAAGCCGGTGTCAGGGACACGGCAACCCTGAGAGAGATGGGATTCCCCGTTTGGTCCA
>QIDW01000344.1 GCA_003230435.1 Acidimicrobiia bacterium
CTCGACTACTGCCACAGCGTCATCGGTCTTCCAGCATTGTTTGTCATGGAACTGCTGTTAGGTGACCTTTCTGGAGACCATGAGCGTGACGCCCTGGAGGTCTCCGAGCTCATCCAACTCGCCAACATCACGCGAGATATCGAGAAGGATCTCCGACGCGGTATTGCCTATCACCCCGCACTTGAGCTACACCTGGGCACAGACGGAGCCGGTGACGCTGCGGCAGATGTGACCGTGGCTCGCCGTGATCTCATGCGGTTGGCGACCAAGCGCGCCGGTTCCTTTCGCCGTTTGGTTGAAACCGCCAAACTTCCCCGGCTGAGCCCCGCCCGGGCCGCTGCGGTGCTGATGATGCTCTTCACCGATCGTCACTACCGGGACTGCGCCGTCGACGCCGGTGTGCCCACATGGTCGGGGCCTCGTTGGGCGATCACAATGGTCCTGGTGTCTCTTCCTGCAGTCGTCTCGCCGGCCTGGGCCAGCTGGATACTCAGACGAGTGGAGAGGGATCTACTGGCGACGGTGTGAGCCCCGAACCGGGGATCTACTGGATGTAGATGACCTCATCACGTAGGACCACTTGACGGCGGCGCAGCGGCAATACGCGGGTCATCATCTTGAGGGCAGCGCCGAATCCGGGGATTCTGGCGAATACGCCTTGCGGTCCTAAGACCATCCGCCCGGTCTTCACGTCATACTTTGCCCCGTGCCAGGGACAGGTCAGACAGCCGTCATTGTCGATGGTGCCACCGGCGAGGTCGGCGTAGAGGTGACGGCAACGTCGGGATACTGCAAAGAGTTCGCCGTCAGCATTCCCAACCGCCCAAGGACCGGCACCTACTACAACCTCAGGAGTCAGTTCAGACGCCGGACAAACCTCAATCTCATCGGCCATCGTCAACCTTCACGCAGCTTCGCCACCCAAGGTTCAGCCTACAGATCCCTGCGAAGCCGACCTCGTTCCTGTCGGAGTGTCTCGAGGGTGGCCATTCCGTGGAAGACCAGCTGGTTTGTGTAGGCGAGGTTGTGGGTGTGCGCGTAACTTTCGAGCCGCCTCTCCGCTGCCCATCGTCGGCCAGCGTAGGAAGGACCGATACCAAGGGGCCCCTTGGGTCTTGGCGAGCACGGATGCAAAGTTCATCAGGCGTTCTGCATGCTGAGGTCGGTCGGATCTGACTCGGCAACCTCCGGTTCGGGTGAGTAGCGGCCGAGGATCACAATGAACACGAGCGGCAGGAACGCGGCGGTCGTCACCTGCGCGAACGTGACGGCACCGGTGATCAGATACGTGATCGTGGCTACCCAGTCGATGGCTTGGATCCCGATCATCGCCCGGATCCAGGCCAGATGACGCCTGGGATTGCGCGCCGCGAGGAACATGCCGTAGGCGAAGCCGAGGGCGCGGGCCGCCAACATGGCGAAGAGCCAGTCCACCCACCCCGGTGCCTCTTCCAGCCCTACGGCCGAGGCGAACAAGCCGGGAACGAGGAACATGACACCGAGCACAAGCTGCACGATGCCGATGACGACAAGCGTTCGTTTCAATAAAGTCATGAGAACTCCTTACTTCTTAAACTCAAGCGGTTGTTGATCTAGTTAATCTGATAGCAAAGGGCGCCACTTGGGCGCCCTGACGGAACGTCTCAGTCCTGTGAAATGGCGTCGATCGTCACCTCCTCCAGGCTTGACCGCATGGCCTGCTCCGCGCTGTCCAGCGCCCGGCGCAAAGCCGCTTGACGTCGCGTCGGGGTGGCACCCGTCACCCGTGGGGCGGAGTCGGTGCGGAACAACGGGAGGCTCGCCTCGATGGCATCGACGATGGCCAGCAGGGTCACCTGGTCGGGAGGCACCGCCAAACGCACTCCACCCCGAGCTCCCTCGCGGGTCTCGATGATCCCGGCCCGATTGAGGTCGCGCAGCAACCGCGCCAAGCTGGGAGCGGGGATACCGAGATCCTCCGCCAGTCGGCTGGTGGGAACGAACTCGAACCTACCGAGCCGCACCTTGTCGGCCACATAGACACTCGCCAGCATCGCCTGCCACACGCCCAGCGAGTAGCTCAACTCGAAGACCTCCGGATATACTCCATAAACTACATCAACTATAGCTACGTCAAGCGCGCCCGTAGCCAACGAGCCGTAACCCCGATTAGCCACGGGAGATATCACACAACACACAACGGGCACTCGATGTCGGCACTTGTGGAGCGCCGCCCGACCGCCTGAGGAGAGACGGTCGTGCTGCTCCCCTCGGGCGGGCATTTCGCGATTCTCGGGAACCTGAACGGGCCTTGCGTGCATCCAAGGGAGAGAGTCCAACACGGGAGGACACGAGAAATGAGCAGACCGACCACCACATTCATTACTTTGTTCATTGCCGTCGCCGTCGTTGCCGCGGCGTACAGCGCCGGCACTTCCTCGAATTTCCGTCCGGGAGAAGGTGGTTCTTCCTCGGCGACGCTGCCGCCAGATGGCATCGACCGGCCCGCTGACCCGATTCGGCCAAAGGCAGTGCTCGCCTCCAACGCGCTGGTTCCGTTCGAAGCCTGCGATGCTTTCCTCGAATACGTCACCTCACAGGCCGTCGAGTTGGTCGGGCCCTACGGTCTCGAGGATCCCTTCTACTCCCCGCGCTGGGGTGGGAACCTTGCGCTCGAGGACGCTGTCGCTGTGGCCGACGGTGCTTCACGAGCAAGCGGCCAGGGCATCGACTACTCGGGCTCCAACGTCCAGGTGCTTGGCGTCGACGAGCCGGACATCGTGAAGACCGACGGCGAGAGAATCGTTGTCCTGTCTGAAGGCACTCTGATAGTCGCCGATGTCACCGGTCAGCAGCCTGAGGTGATCGGGAGGATGCAGGTCGGCGACCTCGCGGTCCAGAACCTGTTCCTGTCGGGCGACACCGTGCTGCTGTTCGGCTCGGCATGGTCAACGGTCTATCCCATCATCGAGGCCGACGTCGAGTACGCACCCGTTTACAACTCCCCCACCGTTCAGCTCATCGAGGTCGACATCATCGATGACCCCGAGATCATCCGCACGATGAGCATCGACGGTCGCTTCATTTCAGCCCGCATGGTGGGTGACACCGTCCGCCTCGTTCTCACGTCGGGTCCGGTGGGCTTCGACTGGAGCTTCCCGACCGGCTCAGGGTTGCGCGCCGAGCGTAAGGCCGTCGCCGAGAACCGCGAGATCATCGAAGCATCGACTGAAGACAACTGGATCCCCTTCTACGTCGTCACCGACGCCAACGGCGACGTGACGGACGAGGGCCTTCTCTTCGATTGCGACCGGGCAAACCAGCCCGTGGAGTTCTCCGGCCTCGACATGCTGTCGGTCGTCACGATCGACCTCGGCGCCGGCCTCGACGTGGTCGATGCCACCGGCGTCCTGGCCACAGGCGACACCGTCTATGCCTCCACTGACAGCCTCTACGTGGCTACTCAGAACTGGGAAGTTTGGCAATGGGCGCAGACCGGCACCGAGGACGACCGTCCGGAAGGCGTCACGACCGAGATCCACAAGTTCGACATCAGCCGCAACGACCGCACCGTCTACGTTGCAGCCGGCTCGGTGTCCGGATACCTGCTGAACCAGTTCTCCATGGACGAGTACGAAGGACTGCTGAGGGTGGCGTCGACGAGCAGCCCCAACTGGTGGGGTGTCGGCTCCGACTCCGAGTCGCGGGTGACCGTGCTGGGGGAGGACGACGGTGAGCTGGTCGAGATCGGCATGGTGGATGGTCTTGGCAAGACAGAGCAGATCTACTCGGTGCGATTCATGGAGGACGTCGCCTATGTCGTGACGTTCCGCCAGACCGATCCGCTTTACACGATCGACCTGTCGAACCCCGAGCGGCCCGAGGTTGTGGGTGAACTGAAGATCCACGGCTACTCGGCCTACCTGCATCCGATTGGCGATGGCCTCTTGATGGGCATCGGCCAGGACGCCACCGATAGCGGCCGGGTTCAAGGGACGCAGGTGTCGATCTTCGACGTGAGCGATATCTCAGATCCGACCCGCATCGACCAGTTCACCCTCAACAAGGGCTCATCTTCCTCGGTTGAATTCGACCATCTCGCCTTCCTGTACTGGGACCAGACGGGGCTGGCGATGGTGCCGGTGCAGCAGTGGTGGTGGGATTCCAAGCCTGATTCGGCCTTCTTTGGAGCTGTCGGCCTGAGAGTCGACGACGACGGGTACCTCGAGGAGGTCCGCCGCATCGCCCACCCCGGCGGTGACGACGAGGGTTGGGACCCGCGGGCCCAGATCCTGCGTTCCGTCGTTGTCGGCGACAGCGTCTACACAGTGTCGGCCAAAGGCATCATGCGGAGCGACCTCGACTCGTTACGCGAGGAGGCGTGGCTTTCGTTCTGAGGGGTCCCCTGCTCCCTGCGGATCTGCACGATCTCGGCAACCCTTTCAGACCAACCGACACGGTGGCTTTGATAACCAACCGATCGCCGGGTTTGGCGCGCATCGAGACTTCCAAAGCCGCTGACGCCACGATCCTGCGCTGAGAGAGAAACACGGGGCTTTCGCCTCTAAGCGACGCCACCTTCTAGCGGGCAAACTAGAAGGATGGATGTCAAGCGTGTCTCGGATGTCGTCTGGGAGATTCCCCGTGTGGCGGGGATGCTGGTCCCGGGACGAGTATTCGCATCCGATGCCCTCATGGAGGCTGTGCTCCGAGACCGGGCCGTCGACCAGGTGGCCAATGTTGCCCATCTGCCCGGAATCGTCGATTCGTCCTTTGCCATGCCCGACATTCACTGGGGGTACGGATTCCCCATCGGAGGTGTGGCGGCCACAACGGTTGATGAGGGTGTGGTTTCTCCCGGAGGAGTCGGTTTCGATATTTGCTGTGGCGTCCGCTTGATCGCCTCCCGGTTCACCGAAGCGGACTTCGACGCGCGCCGCGACGACATCATGTCCCAGTTGGACCGACATATCCCTCGCGGTATCGGCAGGGGAGGCATTGCGCCTGCCAGCTTGGTTCCCGACGTTCTCCAGGCCGGCGCATCCGCGGCGCTGGAAGGCGGCTATGGCTGGGACGGTGACCTCGATCGGTGTGAGGAACGGGGCACTTCACAGGGCGCCGACCGATCCGCGATCAGCGAGAAGGCGGTCACCAGGGGCAAAGGCCAACTCGGGTCACTTGGCGCGGGAAACCACTTTCTCGAAGTGCAAGTGGTCGAAGAGGTCCTCGACGACGCTGCAGCGGACGCTTTCGGCCTCGCCCAGGGCATGGTGGTCGTGATGATTCACTGCGGTTCGCGAGGTCTCGGCCATCAGACCTGCACAGACCAGCTTCGGCTCATGGGAGAAGCCATGAGCCGCTACGGAATTGAAGTACCCGACATGCAGCTTGCCTGTGTCCCGGTCAGGTCGCCGGAAGGTCAGGAATACCTCGGGGCCATGGCCGCAGCGGCCAACTTCGGATGGGCCAACCGCCACATCCTCGCTCACGAGGCCCGGGCCGCCTTTGCCGCCGCCTTCGGGTTGTCGCCAGAAGCAACCGGCATGCACCTGGTGTTCGACGTCGCCCACAACCTGGCAAAGATCGAGTCTCATCAGGTCAATGGTCGCGAGGTGTCTCTTTGTGTTCACCGAAAAGGCGCTACCCGCGCGTTCGGGCCAGGACATCCGGATCTCCCGCCTGATCTTCGATCGTCCGGTCAGCCGGTGTTGGTGCCGGGCAGCATGGGAACGGCCTCGTGGGTGCTGAAGGGGAAAGAAGATAATCCTGCCTTTGCTTCGGCCGCTCACGGGGCGGGGAGGTTGATGAGCCGCAAGAAGGCGAAGGGAAGGGCATCCGGCCAAGAGGTGCTACGTCAGCTCGAACGTCAGGGCATCTCGGTGCGTCCCGGGTCCGTCAAGCTCCTCTCCGAGGAGGCTCCATACGCCTACAAGGACGTCGACGAGGTCGTCGACGTGTGTGATCGTGCCAACCTGGCCGCAAAGGTCGCGCGGCTCCGCCCCCTGGGCGTCGTGAAGGGGTGAATCGGGCTCCTGATTGCCACCCATCACCCGACGAGGATCCAATTGGTCAAGTGCAACACCTTCCACAGGTCGGGGGTCAACGACCACCAGCCGGATGGAGAAGCGAGATCGAAGTCGACATGGCGGAACAACTGCACCGTCGAAGTCGCAGCTCGAGGCATTCCGGCCTGCAATCGAATCAGTTCGGCGTAAGGCACCAGCGGGTCGTCGGTCGAGTGCATTGCCAACACCGGAACCCCGATTTGGTCGGCGACCTGCGACGGAGAGAAGTCCTCGATCAACGAACGCAGAGAAGGCGGGAGTCGTTCGATCAACTCCAATGTGCGCCAGGGGTCCTCGTTGGCGAGAAGGTCGTACAGCGCGAAGGCACCGGGGGTCAGGTCTTGGGGGTCGAGCCGGCCGTCCAAGGCTGCGAGTAGAGGCTTCTGCTCCTCCTCCGGGAGCAGTCCGGCGGCCCCGGCGGCCAGCACATCTTCGGCAATCGGATGACCTTCCCATGGGATATACCGGTCATCGACCGTGGAACCACCCGTGGTCACTGCCTGGATCACCCCCTCTAGGTCGTAGTAGGCGCCGAGAGTGGCCACACGGGAGAGCCGTCCCTCCATGCGGGGGTCGGCGGCAGCCACCAACGTCCCAGCGCCGCCGCCGGCCAACCGGACCACTCGGCCAAACCGCCGATCGCGGCCACGATCCGCTCCAGGTCGGTTCTGGTGAAAAGCTCGCGGTAGAGATCCAACTCGGGGATGAAGACGTTTCTCCCCGCCCTCGCCAGCGCCCGGGCGACGGTGTTGACTCGGGCATCGGCCACGCCGT
>QIDW01000435.1 GCA_003230435.1 Acidimicrobiia bacterium
ATGACCCGAAACTACCGCGGTGAGCGGTCGGAGGTCAGATCGGCGTGGATTGGGTCTCGACCAGTCGCTCGACCACTGTCTTGAGGATCTTCACGGCCACCGTGGGGTAGGTGTCGAGGACCGTGGAGAACTCACGAGAGTCCATCACCAGGACCGTCATGTCTGAGGTAGCGACAACATCGGCATTGCGCGGCATGTGGTCGATGAGACTCATCTCGCCAAAGAAGTCACCGGGTCCCAGGTCGTCGACCTTGCGGTTGTTGCGACGGACGACGGCCGTGCCGGACTCTACGATCATCGCCTCCCGACCCATCTCTCCTTGTCTGACGAGGGTGTACCCTTCCCTGACGTCGACCTCGGTCGTCATTCGCGCCAGGAATACGAGCTCCTTCTTGCTCAATTCGCTGAACAGGGGGATTCTCCTCAGGGCGTCGATCTTGTCCGCTTGACGAACTCGTGCCATCGCAGTCCTTTCAAAGTCGCTGCGATGCTAACCAGCCATGCCTGGCCGGGTCGGAGGCGATGCTGATCGCCCCGTGAGAGGGTGGCCAGGCCGAGTTTCCACAGCGGCTACCTTGAACGTATACTTGCTCAGCCCGCGAACCCCCTAGGGGTGTAGCTCTAATTGGTTAGAGCGCCGGTCTCCAAAACCGGAGGTTGGGGGTTCGAGCCCCTCCACCCCTGCCAGGTTTTATAAGTAGCCATATAGGAATTAGCTGATGAACCGAGAGATGCGTCGCCTCCAGGAACGTGAGGAACGGCGAAAGAAGAAACAAGAAGAGAGTGGCAGCAAGGCCCAGCGGAAAGCTGCTGCCATGCAGTCGAACCAAGCTACGAAGGAGCGCAAGTCGTTCTTCCGTGGTGTCCGCGATTATCTCCATGAGGTTCGCCAGGAGTTGCGCAAGGTCACCTGGCCGACCCGCGATCAGATGGTCGCCTTCACAACTGTGACAGTCATCACATCGGCGGTTCTCACCGGTGTCATCTTTGGCTTCGACGTTGCTGCCAAGCAATTCGTTCTGTGGCTCGTTGAACTGAGGGGCCAATGAGCGAAATGGTTGAGACCACCGAAGCGAACCCTGAGGTCGAGGAAGCGGCTGCCGCCACCGATGTCGACGACATCGACGACGGTGCGGAGTCGGTTGAGGAGGAGGTCGAAGCTCCAGAGCCGATCAGCCCCTACGACCTTCCGGGCGATTGGTATGTAATCCATTCCTACTCGGGTTACGAGAACAAGGTGAAGGCGAACCTCGAGACACGGATCCAGTCAATGCACATGGAGGATCGGATCTTTGAGGTCCACATCCCCATGGAGGATGTTGTCGAGTTCAAGGGGGGCAAAAAGGTCACTGTCCCCAAGAAGGTATTCCCGGGATACATCCTGGTCAGGATATCCCTTGACGACGACTCGTGGTACGCGGTGCGGAACACGCCCGGCGTTACCGGTTTTGTTGCCGGGAACGCCCAGAAGCCGACACCTCTCTCACGTCGTGAGGTCGAACGTTTCCTCGGAGTCCAGAAGGAAGAGGAGAAGTCCAAGCCCCGCTTCAGGCCGGAGTGGGAGGTTGGCGAGCAGGTTCGGGTCGTCACTGGGCCGTTCGCGGACTTCAACGGCATTATCGAAGAGTTCAACATCGACCAGCAGAAGGTGGTTGTGCTCGTCAACATCTTTGGCCGTGACACACCGGTCGAACTCGGTTTTGCCGACATTCAGAAGAACTAACAGGAACCAGGAATGGCCAGGAAGAAACTCGTAACAACCCTCAAGCTTCAGCTGCCTGCCGGGCAGGCGACGCCCGCTCCTCCGGTAGGCACTGCTCTAGGCCCACACGGCGTCAACTTGATGGATTTTGTCAAGGCTTACAACGACGAGACGGGAAACCAACGTGGGCAGATCATCCCCGTGGAGATTTCGATCTTCGAGGATCGTTCGTTCACCTTCATCACCAAGACCCCGCCCGCCGCGGCCCTGTTACGCCAGGCTGCCAGGGTTGACAAGGGCTCCGGGGAGCCCAACAAGGAGAAGGTTGGCTCGGTTACCAGGGCGCAGGTCAAGGAGATCGCCGAGATCAAGATGCCCGATCTCAACTCCATCGATATCGATGGCGCTATGAAAGTCGTTGAGGGCACAGCCCGCTCGATGGGCATAGTCGTCGAGGGCTAATGAAATTAGCTTCAAGTCCGATGAAATCGGACTAGGGCTGATCAAGTAGCTTCTGGTCCGATGAAATCGGACTAGGGCTCATCAGAGAAACATCTAGGTGGGAGGCCGAGAGGCCGCCTGAACCACAAGGAGAAACATGGCACACGGCAGGAAATACCGCGAGGCTTCGGAGCGGTACGACAAGAACACCCGTTTCCCGGCTCGAGAAGCTCTCGAACTCGTCAAGACACTGGCCTCGGCCAAGTTCGACGAAACCGTCGAGGTGGTCTACAACCTGGGAATCGACCCTCGCAAGGCCGACCAACTGGTGCGTGGAACCGTTTCTCTTCCCCACGGAACGGGCAAGGATGTCCGGGTCGCCGTCTTTTGCCCGGCTGACAAGGAGAACGAAGCCGAAGCTGCTGGAGCCGATGTCGTTGGAGGTCAGGAGCTCGTGGAGGCCATCCAGGGTGGGCGAGAGCTCGACTTTGACGTCGCCATCGCGACGCCGGACATGATGTCGGAAGTTGGAAAGCTGGGACGTGTGCTCGGTCCCCGTGGCCTGATGCCCAATCCGAAAGCCGGCACCGTCACCCAGGATGTGGCCAAGGCGGTTACCGAGTTCAAAGCCGGCCGTCTCGAATACCGAAACGACAAGTTCGGGAACATCCATGTCGCCGTGGGCAAGGTTTCATTTGGCATGGACCAACTGGTCGGCAACCTGGCAACCCTCACCTCCGAGGTTGTGCGGGCCAAACCGGCAGGCGCCAAGGGTCGTTACCTGGAGGCGATGACGGTCTCCTCGACGATGGGTCCCGGAGTAAAGATCGACGTCGGCCATATCGAGGAGTTCGCCGAACTGGCCAGCTAACCCTTTCGCGTTCCTAATGCATGGCGCGTCGCATTTGAACATTTGCGCGCACAGAATGCAGAAAGCCCCTTGGAAAAACAGGGGCTTCTCTTTGTTTGAAGTAGGGGATCTCCGCGCCCCGGACTCACCGTGGGCAGGAGGGCTTTCGGTTTGCCAGGTCCACCGTCCGCACGCTGCCAACCACTTGTCTGTGGACCAGGGTAGGGGCTGGTCCTATCGGTTGGCCACGCGGCCCTCACATATTCGGGTCCAAGGAGCGGGCGGGGGCGGTCAGATAACCCGCCCGATCACACGGAGACCCCCTGTTTTCAACAAATACAAGTGTCGCGCAGTGGCTCGCTGGTGTCCAGGGAAAACCTGGAAGCCGAAGGTGAACCTAGCCCGAGTTGCCCCTGACTCGCACCCCGTTACAATCCCTCGTGCAACTCCGAATCCTCAGCCGAAGACCGTTGGTGTCCCAAGACGTAAGGGCACAGCCCACCACCGCAGGTTCGCTTCTCGAAGCCCCTTGTCTTCTGCCGAGGGGCTTAATTGATGTCTAGGGAGCTCGCAATGCCAACACCAGAAAAAGTCCAAGCTGTAGCTGACATCAGAGAAAGACTCGAGGGCGCCGAAGCGGTGTTCTTCACCGAATACCGAGGTCTCTCCGTGAAAGCGGTCCAAGACCTTCGGAGAAGCCTCCGTGAGAGTGGCGCCGACTACAAGGTCGTCAAGATGACTCTTGCCAAACTCGCTGCCGGCGAGGCGGGCATAGAGGGTCTCGACGAATACTTGTCAGGCCCAACCGCACTCGCGTTTGCGCAGAGCGACCCAGTCGCCACTGCCAAGGCCCTGAAGGATTTCTCGAAAGGCAACGAAGTATTCGTACTCAAGGCTGGGTTCCTCTCCGGGGACATTCTTACTCCCGAAGAAGTATCGAGACTGGCCGACATTGAGCCACGAGACGTGTTGCTCGCCATGATTGCGGGTGCCGCCAAGGCTCCGCTATTCAAGGCGGCTTCCATGTTCTCGTCGTTCAGTCGGGACGCTGCCTCGATGTTCACTCAGCTCATGGACAAGAAAGAGTCGGGCGAATTCTTGCCTGAAGGCGGCTCCAATGATGCCAGCCTTCCTGCCGAAGAGCCCGCCGAGACCGCGGCCGACAAGGCCGAGGAGGAATAGCAATGGCCAAAATGAAGACTGACGAATTGCTCAGCACGTTCGAGGAGATGACCATCCTCGAGCTCAAAGACTTCCTCGATGCTTTCGAGGAGAAGTTCGATGTGACCGCTGCCGCGCCAATGGCCGTAGCTGCCGCCCCGGCAGCCGGTGGAGATGGTGACGCCGGCGCCGGCGAAGAGGAGAAGGACGACTTCGACGTCGTTCTGACCGCACCCGGGTCGGCCAAGATCCAGGTCATCAAAGAGGTGCGCTCGCTCACGAGCCTGGGCCTGAAGGAGGCCAAGGATCTCGTCGACGCTGCTCCCTCGAACGTTCTAGAGGGCGTCGACAAGGAGACGGCGGAGAAGGCCAAGGAGGCCATTGAGGCCGCCGGTGGCTCTGTCGAGCTCAAGTAGCTGCGTCACCGTTGCGAAGCAACGGTGAC
>QIDW01000239.1 GCA_003230435.1 Acidimicrobiia bacterium
GTAGAGGACGACGTCAACCATGTGCTCGAGCATCTTCGGTCCGGCGAGCCCACCTTCCTTGGTCACATGACCGACCAACACCACGGCTATCCCGGTTGTCTTGGCGAGACGTATCAGACGGGCGGCGCTCTCTCTCACCTGGGCCACGCCCCCGGGTGCAGAAGCGATCTCGGGAACACCCACTGTTTGGATCGAGTCGATCACCAGGAGGCCAGGGTTGGCCCTTTCGGCCAGCGCCACGATGGCGTCGACGTCATCGTCCGCTATGAGTTCAACCAAATCGCTGTCTATGCCGAGCCTCGACGCTCTGAGAGCCACTTGCTGGACGGACTCTTCGGCGCTGGCTATGAGCACGGTCGAATCCTGTTGCGCCATAGCCCCGGCGAGTTGAAGTAGCAGAGTCGACTTGCCCACGCCCGGTTCACCGCCGAGCAAGAGAACGGAGCCTTTTACGGTGCCTCCACCAAGAACCCGATCGAACTCACCCCATCCAGTCGCAATACGATCCGCCTCCTCCGAAACGGCTCTTTGAAGAGGAACGGACTCTGCCGGCTTCACCCTTTTCGAAACCCGGTCACCAATCTCGGTGAGCGGGTCCGGGTTTCCACACTGGGGGCAGAAACCCATCCATTTCCCGGACTGGTGACCGCAGGATTCGCACCTGTAACTGGGGATGATGACCTCCTATGAATCCTGTGTCGCAAGTCCGTGCTGATGGGTGACATGCATCGCTAAACGGGCTCCTAGGGTTACCGATTACGCCGTCGAAGTGCGAAAATCAATCCCACCACCAACAGAGCAGCCAGGGCGAGTCCAGCCAGAATGGATGTGACTGTCCAGGTCTCATAGGTTCTGATAGCCAGCACGTGCATACCCGTGGCAGAATACCGCCGAAGGAGGGCTGTGGTTTCCCAGACTTGTAACCACTGTGGCGCGACGGTCGCAGCCGACGAACAGTTTTGCCCGAATTGTGGGACTTTCATCGATCCGATGGCGCCCGCCCCTCCGCCCGTGCCCGGAAACGTCATCAGCGTCAGTTCAGATGGCAACTATGAGGAGTTCTCACTCGACACCGAACCACCCGCCGAGGGCGACACCGAGGGGGCGGCGCCTCCCCCTCCACGCAAAACTGTCCATTGTCCCTCGTGCAACGCAATCAACCCAGCGAGCAACCGTCACTGCCAGGAGTGCGGCGCGAGACTCAGTCAGGGGCCACTCCCGACTGCCCCCAGGCCCGCTGTTCAAGCCACGGCAGGCGTCCGCGCGGCCCTCGCCATCAGTGGTCTTCTCTTCGTCGTCGTGGTCGTGGCTCTCATCTTCAATTTCTTCAGCGGCGACGGGACCGCGGCCGAGACGACTCTCGGATCCACGACTACCACCCAGCCGACAATCATCGAGCCCGCCGTCATCGACATCCTCGACGTGGAGTGCTCACCTGAAGGGTTGGGCTCCTTCAGCTGCGCCGACCTGGTCTCGGGCTCAAATGCGGAGTATCAGGTCAGCTGGGAGGAGCTCGAAGCCGAAGAGGGCAACATCATCATCAAAATGATCTTCCGTCAGCCAATGATCGTTACCAGGATCGACTGGACGAATATCACCGACCCTGTCCGTTTCCGTCAGAACTACCGGGCCCGTGGGCTGACCATCGATGCCCAGGGGTCCCTCACCCAGGTTCCTCATGAGTTGGAGGACACTCCAGGGATCCAAATCGTCAACTACGCGGCAGTCAACGCAAACTGGATTGAGATCACCGTCCAGAGCGCCTATCAGGCCGAAGTGGTAGACGGGAACGTGTTCCGGGAACTGGCAATCGACGAGATCACCATCTGGGGTCGCCCGGCCAACCCAACGAGCGACGGCTAGGCGGGCGTCTACTCCTTGATGTAAGGCTGGCCGTCCGCTGCCGGCGGTCTCGTCTGACCCACAACACCAGCGACCACAATGATCGTGACCAGGTAAGGCGCCATAAGCAGGAACTCGGATGGGATACCGGTGTCGAGGATCCCTAGTTTGACTTGAAGCGAGTCGGCGAATCCGAACACCAGAGCGGCGCCAAGAGCACCCACAGGATGCCAGCGTCCAAAGATCATGGCTGCCAACCCGATGTACCCCCGACCAGCCGTCATGTTCTCATTGAACGCTCCAACCGACCCGAGTGTGAAGTACGCACCGCCAAAACCGGCAATCAGCCCACCGAGAACCACATTGATGTATCTCCGCCGAAACACATTGATGCCGACTGTATCGGCTGCCTTGGGGTGCTCGCCGACAGCCCGAGATTGAAGACCCCAACGCGTCTTGAACAGGCCGTAGGTCAGGCCCGCCACTAGGAGGTACATGACGTAGATGAAGATGTTCTGATCGAAGAAGATGCGGCCGAGCACCGGGATGTCTGCAAGCAAGGGAATCCTGATTGGACCGAGGACACCGGGGGTGTTCAGACCTGAGGCGTTCTCAACCAGGAATTGGGCGCTGAGAAAAGACGTCAGACCTAGAGCGAAGATGTTGATTACCACTCCGGCGATGATCTGGTCTACTCGATACTTGATTGCCAACACGGCAAGGGCGAGAGCCATGAGCCCGCCTGCAAAGGCCGCTCCCAGTATTCCGAGCACTGGGCCCATCAAGGTGCCCACAACTGCACCGGTGAAAGCTCCAGCGAGCAACATGCCCTCGATGCCGATATTGATCACCGCGACACGTTCACACATCACACCGGACAAAGCGCCGAAGGCGATGGGGGCTGCCAGCGCAACCGTCGTTCCAAGCATCCCGATCAGGCTGAGCGACTTCCCTGCCGCGGCCCAACCAAGAAAGCTGAAAGCAAAGAGGCCGATGGCGATCGCAAGCACCACGTTTGTCTTGGAACCGAACCCCTTGATCAGCTGCATACCTCCAAGAAAGGCGAAAACAACGGCCGTGAAGATTGCCAGGGCCTGGGCGGAAACGGTGAAATCGAGATCCCCCGGCTGGTCCCCCATCTTGAATGTGACATCTCCCTCGGTCCCAAGGGCAAACAGGAAATAGACCACCGCTGCCAGCAGGATGTAGGTGATACCGAGAATTCGGGCTCGGCGTACCTCGGCTGGTGCCCGAACAAACTCGGCTGTTCCCACAACAGCAGTCACGTCGACCATCCTCTCGTGAGCTGACCGGCTTCCTCTCCACCCTTGACCTTGTAGATCGCACGCACCAATTCAGGCGCAGCAACAAACACAATGATCAGGGCCTGGATGATGATGATTAGATCTATGCCGACATCGGTCTTGACTTGCATCACTCGACCCCCAACGCGAAGAGCACCAAAGAGGATCGACGCAAGCACCACCCCTCCTGGATGAGATCGACCAAGAAGCGCCAGAGCTATCGCATCAAAACCGATCTGGGCTGTGAAACCAGGGAAGGCTCGACCCAGAACACCCAGTGTCTCATTGGCTCCTCCCAAACCCGCCAGACCACCCGCTAGCACCATCACCAAGATGATCGCCGAGGTCACCGCCATGCCGCCGTATTTAGCGGCGCTGGGGTTGGCACCCACGGCCCTGAATTCGAAGCCGATGGTCGACTTGAACAAGATCCAATAAACGACCCAGGCGACCGCCAAGGCAACGATAAACCCGAGGTTCAGCCGCAACATTTCGGCACCCTCCACAGGAAGCCACGTAAGGATTCGGGGCAGCTGTGCGGATTCGAGAACATCCTTCGAGATCGGGTCGAACCGACCCTCAGCCTGAACGAAGGGGACCTTGAGGATGTACTCCAGGGTGCGAAAGGCGATGAAGTTGAGCATGATTGTCGTGATCACCTCGTGGGCTCCGGTCTTGGCCCTGAGGATCCCCGGGATAAAGCCCCAAAGGACGCCGCCGAGGAATCCGGCGACGAGGGCCAACGGAAGATGTATCACCGCTGGTAAACCCTCGAATGAGATTCCCACGATGACTGCCGTCAATCCACCAATCGTCATTTGACCTTCAGCGCCGATATTGAAGAGAGCGGCACGAAAGCCCAGCGCTACAGAGAGACCGGCG
The DNA here is from genome assembly GCA_003230435.1 of Acidimicrobiia bacterium. GTDB lineage: Bacteria > Actinomycetota > Acidimicrobiia > Spongiisociales > ZC4RG35 > SZUA-217. The sequence continues at coordinate 4,029 of QIDW01000239.1, forward strand.
AAGATCAAGGGGCTCGAAACGAGGAGTGTCTCCGAGATCGAATTCCAGCCGACGAGCGACCCCTGGAACAGAGCCTTGTAAGCGGGAAAAACGGCACCAAACCCCTCGGTGAAGATGATGAACACGGCCCCGACCACCAGGGCAGAGAAGACCGCAAGCAACGGGATGACAACCAGGGAGCTCCAGGCGACGTTCTTGGGCGCAACCCTCTCTACCCAGCCGGGCTCCTTGGGCTCCTTCTCTTCTTTCGGCAAGATGGTTTCGTCGCTCATGTCGTTGACCCGGCCATGTAGAGACCCAGTTCCGTGGCCGTCGCTTCGGTTCCTATCACCTCAGCAACGATCCTCCCCCGGTACATGACAAGGATCCGATCAGATAGGGCCAGGATCTCGTCGAGCTCGCTCGAGACGATGAGAACCGCGGCCCCCGCGTCACGTTCCGCAACGATGCGACCATGGATGTACTCGATGGAACCGACGTCGATACCCCTCGTCGGCTGTGACGCAATGATCAGCCGCACATCGCGGGAGAACTCTCGCGCCACGATCAGCTTCTGCTGATTGCTGTCCGTCTTGACCGTTGAAGACGGGGTTCTGATGTCGTATTGATCGATCAACTGATCGGCATACTCGTGGGCGTATTCCCAGTCCATGCGGATCCCGTGACTGAAGGGCTCGTCGTAGTAGCTGTTTAGAACGAGATTCTCCGCCACATCGAAGTCGAGAATCAGCCCCGATTTCTGACGGTCCTCGGGGACGTGGGCCACGCTGTTTCGATGCATGTGACGCGGTGAGACCAGGGTGACATCCTCACCTCCAAGTTGAATCTCCCCGCTCAGGGGAGCGGTGAGCCCAGTCAAGGCTTCAACCAGTTCGGTCTGACCATTTCCCTGAACACCGGCGACGCCAACGATTTCGCCGGATCGAACCTCGAAACTCACTCGGTCCACGGCCGTGTGTTGACGGTCATCCCGGACAAGAAGGTCAGTCACGGAAAGGACAACATCTCCCGGGTCAGCTTTTACCTTTTCCACAACAAGATCCACGGGCCGCCCCACCATCATTTCGGCGAGTTGCTCCTCGGTCACTTCCCCAGGAACAGACTCTGCGACGACCTTTCCTCTGCGAAGGACGGCGATCCTGTCGGCGACCTCAAGCACCTCTCCGAGCTTGTGTGTGATGAAAATGATCCCTTTACCGGATTCCTTGAGTCCGTAAACGATCTTGAAAAAATCTTCCACCTCCTGTGGTGTCAGCACAGCGGTCGGCTCGTCGAAGACGATTATCTCGGCGTCACGAAATAGCACCTTGATGATCTCGATCCGTTGCTGGATGCCTACTGGGAGGTCTTCGACGGTGGCTGAGGGATCGATCTCAAGTCCGTATCGCGTGGAGATCTCCTCAACTTCGCGTCGCGCCTCTGCCATGTCGATCCTGCCAAAAGGCCCGACCGTCGGTTCGACACCCAGAA
>QIDW01000029.1 GCA_003230435.1 Acidimicrobiia bacterium
AGCAGTTGCTCGGCCGGGACGTACATCTCTGCGTAGTGCCTAACCCATGTGACCTGACGGTTCTGGTCGACCAGGGCAAAACTATGGCTGGGACGGTCCTGATGGCCATAGATACCGATCATTCCGTACGCGTTCGACACTTCTTGGTCGCTGTCGATGAGAATCGGCGTGGAGATTCCAAAACGCTGCGCCTCGCCGGCGACTACCACAGCCGGGTTGACCATGATGGGCACCAGCTTGATTCCTCTGCTCGCCAGGGCGTCCTCAGCCTCCATGATCTGCATGAAGCAGCCGTCGCACCCGGGGCCCATCGAGAAGTACAGCAGGGCGTCACCATCTTCGAGGACACTGTCGAGGTCGTAACGAGACCCATCAGTCGCAAGCAGATCGAACTCGGGCGCAGCCGACCCCACCGCAGTGCCCTCCGGGTCCTCCATGCCGGCCAGGACGACCGCACTCAGCGCAGCTATGGGCAGCAGAATCGCCAGCCAGCTCCACCATGGGAGACCGCGTTTGCTACTAGTGGAGGTCGTCGGAGGTCGTTTCGACCCTTGGTTCTTGGTTGTCTGTGTCATGACAGCTCCTTTCTGAAGAGAGGTCGGGATCTTCGGGCCCAGGGTTTCGCCTTCGACCCGAGATGGCAATGGCGGCGATCGCTATGCCCACGAGAGCCAGGCCCATAATGAGATCGGGCACCGGCTCCAGCCACTGGACGAGTGGAGCCAGAATTTCCCCGATCCGGGCTCCGATGGCAATCTGCGTTGGCGGTGCCAGAGTTGTTCCCGTCACGCCGATTGCCACCAGCCCCAGGCCCATCAGCGTGTAGACCGCGGCACCGACCAGATCGAGGGTCGTGATGGTGAATTCCCGACCCGCTATGCGCAGGTGGCGTTCCCGGCCGCCCAGCCGGTCTCTTCGACGGGCACCGAGTCGATCCCAGAACAGAGCAAGGATCACAAGCGGAAACACCATGCCAAAGACGTACGCCAGTCCGATGCTGACACCTTGACCAAGCGTCGGGGCAAGTGTCGAGAGAGTCAACACACCGGCGAGGACTGGTGCGCAACAAGCTGATGCCGCCCCGGAGAAGACTCCGAGCACGAACACGCCGCCGGAGTCCGTGCGCTGTACGTCGGGTGAGCCTCGCATGATTGGCAGCATCCAGTTCTTTCCCGATATGGCGAAGTAGGCGAGCATCAGCATCACCAGCCCGCCCACCACATAGACGGCTCCTTGGAAACGGAGAAGCCCCTGAGCCAGAATGCCAAGACCGAGGGTCACAGGGACCAAGACGACTGCGATTCCCGCGGCGAAGATCAGGGTGAGGGGAACAAGACGCCAGCGGCTGGAGCGAACCGCGGCGGCGAGATAGGAGGGGAACAGGACCACGATGCAACACGGGGCAAAAAGGGCAACAGAGCCGGCGAGAAAGGCGGCGATCAGCGAGCCGCCGAGATAGATCCCCTCCATATCAGCTTCCCCTGCCCGATCTCTGATCCAGGAGTCGGACGAGTTTTCGCCGCGAGATCCGACCGTGACCGAAACGGACACCGTCGATCAACAGCAGAGGGGGGAAAGGCATGCTGAACCTGCGAGAGAGGGCCATGCCCTCGTCACTGGACAACTCGACCTCTCGCACCATCAGTGGATAGTCGTGCTGCAGTTCCTTCAGTAGATGCTTGGCGTCGTCGCAAAGATGACAGCGCGGCGCGGTGACGAGCACCGCCTCGAAACGGTCGCCGGCTTCGACGGTGTTGGTTCGCACAGGCTCCTCGACCCGCGCTTCGCCACTATCAGTCATCATGAGAGTCCGAACCGCTTCATTGGCAACCCACCTGGAGGCGATTGTCCATGCGGGCCAGGTTACACCTTCCAGCAGACAGTAATGTCAAGCCAGTTCTGATCTCAATGGTCGTCGGTGGCCAGCAGGTGACTCCGTCCGAACGTCCATGGGCGGTCGGTCGAGTCAAGTAGGAGTTGATAGACGGATATGGCGGCCGTGTCGAAGGCGACAGCCGAGCCGGCCATGTAGACACGCCAGATCCGGTAGGTTATCTCGTCGGCTGTGTCCACGGCAGCCTCGCGGTTGGTTTCGAGGTTGTCGACCCAGTGTCGCAGGGTAAGCGCGTAAGAGGTGCGTAGCGCCTCGGCGTCGCGAAGCTCGAAACCGGCATCCTCGGCCAGCCCTATGACCTCGTCGACACTGATCACCTCACCGTCCGGAAAGACATATGTGTTGAGAAAGGACGGCCTGACCCGGCCGGGCGACCGATCCCGGGACACGATGCCATGGTTCAAGAAAGTGCCGCCCGGTTCGAGCAGGTCCCGGACCTTGGCGAAGTATCTCCCAAGTTGACCCTTGCCGACATGTTCGAACATCCCAACGGACGAGATGGCGTCGAATCTCCCTTGGACGTTGCGATAGTCGAGAACCTTGAAGCTCACCCGATCGCCTACACCGGCTTTGTCGGCGGCCGCTGTCGCCAGGTCCGCCTGTGGCTCGCTGAGGGTCACCCCCATGACCTCAACGCCGAAGTGCGCCGCGGCGTGAATCGCCAGGGTTCCCCAACCGCACCCGATGTCGAGAAGCCGCTGCCCGGGCCGCAGCTGTAATTTGCGACAGATCAGATCGATCTTGCGCAACTGCGCTTTTTCGAGTGGCTCGTCGGGATCGAGAAAGGTGCCAGACGAGTACACCATCCCGGGGTCGAGGAACTGGCGGAAGAAGTCATTGCCGGTGTTGTAGTGGGCGGTAACCGATGCACTGTCCCGTTTCTTGGAGTGGAGCCGCCCTACTTTTTCCGGGCGGGTGTGTGTGCTGCGACGGTTCTCGGCTGGAAGCTTCCTCAACTGCCGATAGAGCCTTACTGAGGCAAGGTTACGGCTTTGGGCCGACTGGAGCCGCTCCGCGAACTCCACCACCTCGAGAATGCTGCCCTCGATGTCGATGTCGTCGTAGATGTATGCCTCGCCCGCTGACAAATCGTTGGGTGGCAGAAACAGTGCGCGCAGGGCACCGGGGTGGTTGAGCACGATGGTGGCCCGCGCATCTCCCGGCCCCCACACTTCTCCGTTCCACGCCCGCATGGCTATCGCCGGCTCCCCGGCCGTTGCCGTTAGCTGTCCGTACACCGCTCGTGAGGTGGCCAGCGCATCGGCCATCATGACTCCTTTCGACTTTGATTTCGAACAATCTGGTTCGGTTGTGCCGGTCCGGCTGAGAGGTCTGTGCATTGTCGTCTTGCGAGCACACCTCCGTCAACCGATCCAGATTCACAAAAGCTGCTGTCTTCTCTATGCACGTCCCACCAGGCCCGGCTGATCCGCTCGGCGCACTCTGTGGGGTGCCGCAACCAGGGGTGATGATCGACACCGACGAGTTCGACCAACTGGCTGCGCCGCCGCCCATCAACCAGACCCCGAATCGAGCCGATCGGGGCGGTCGCGTCGTCCGTGCCATGGATGAACAAGACCGGGAGATCCTCAGGAAGTGCGTTGAGGTCGAAGGTGACGTCACGTCGGTACAACACGTTCCACAGCGAGGTTGTCGACGACATGAAGTTGTGCTCGACGAGGTCTCGGGCCACCTCGGGAGGCACATCGCGTATGAGCATCGGGAGAATCGGCCCGAGGAGGCGCCGAGTCAACACACAAACCAAAGCGGTGAGGACCATGTTGGTGAGGAACCAGCCTCTGAGCCTCCGTCGAAACCAGCGGAAAGCACCCCTCGGTCCTCCATAGGAGGGAAGACCGATGAGCACCAATGCTGTGACGTGGTTTGGGTGTTTTGCGGCGTAGGCGAGGGCGAGGGATGCGCCCAACGAATGGCCTACCAGCACGGACGGCGCCTGACTCTCCAACACCGGTTCCAGGGCCGCAAGGTGGGTCTCGAGTGTGTATCGGATGAGGGGTCGAGGCGACCGGCCGAATCCGAGCAGGTCGACCAGGGTGGAATCCGGCGGGAGATGAGATTCACCATTGGCTGCGGTCCAGTAGGTCTGTGTGCCGCCAAGTCCATGTAGAAAAACGTACGATCGCGGAGCACTAGCTCGCTGATCACCTCTCTGCCGTCCGGCGGTGCGCACAAACAGTTCTCTGGGTCTGCTGGCCGGGTTGGCTCCTCTTTGCAGTGTCTCGGTTCGGGGTGGAGATACCGGCCGCATTACCGGGTTGCGGAGCAGGGTCACCTGAACGAGGTCTCCGGCGTGATGACGTGGCCGTTTGGGCGATGAGCCCTCATGCCGGGCTCACCGGCGCGACGTCGACGAGTCGACCGTTCAACCACCGCGCCGCTGGTATCACCAATGCAAACCAGAACCCATAGGCGAATGTCTCCGCCAAACCGAGAAAGAAGCTGCCCACCGACAGCCACTCAAACCCCGGGAGGAACGGCGCCCATGCGCCTCGCATGGCCCACTCTGGGAATATTGCGTCCCAGGCCACGCATGCCACAAACGAAATGGCGAGAAAGCCGCCGACCGCAAGGGCCACCGGCAGGTACTCGAGTCGTCTCTTCATCGTCTTGCCTCACTCTCATTGATGTTTTACGGGACACCGA
>QIDW01000243.1 GCA_003230435.1 Acidimicrobiia bacterium
AGCGGAACGGTGAGGAATATCCAGGCACGCTGAAGACTCCAGAACCCAACCTCCTCGGGGCTGAAGAGCGGATCCAGCAACGGCGCAAGGAGACTCTGGACCCCTTCGAGAAGTAGAACCAGTGCTGCAGCGCCCAAACCGACCCCCACACCGACCAGTGCGGCCAACACGAGAAAGCCGCCCATCTGGCGCTCGGCGAGAACCCCGACGGCCGACAGCTTTCGGATGCTGTCCAGTGGATTTGTCACGGGCGGTGAGAGTAGGAAGTGAGGCGCGGTATTTCCGCATTAGCAGGGCAGAAACCGGCACAATCTGTGCTCAATGGCATTCAGGTCACACGTCGCTCGAGGCTTTGACCTCTCGAGTCTCTCCAACCAGTTGATGTTCGGGCTGGTTGCGGTTACTGGTGCGGCCAGCGTCGCCGTGTGGACAAACGGTGCGGAGATCGCCGTCCTGTGGGCGCCTGTTCATACGTTTTTGGTTTGGGCATTGGTGCGAGAACTCGATCCGGACCACAACTCGACGGCGCTAGTCGCCGGGTTCGTCGCCGGGCTCTGGATAGTCGTCGGATTCGATGTGGAGGGGATCCTTCCGGCGATCGGCCTCCTTCTAGCGGCCCGGGTCGTGGTGAACACGACTGGGCGGAGACCACTTGTTTGGGATCTGGCCGCGCTTGGTGTTCTCGCCGCAGCTATCTCATTCACTGCTGCAGGTTGGGTCGCAGGGTTCGGGCTTGCCCTCGCCATCTACATCGATGACCGGATGGAACAGCGGCACACGACCGCGGGTGCCGTCACGGCGGCCCTTGCTGCTCTCGGTGCCTCGCTTATTGCCACTCTGAGCCAGGTGTTCCCTCAGCAGATGCCTGACATACGCCAGTTGCTCGTCGTCATAATCGGGGTGCTCGCCCTGATGGCGGTCGTTCGCGAGCCTGAACCACCGACCAGCCTCGTCGACTCACGGCTCAAGACGCCCATCTCCCAGGACCGTCTCCACGCGGGTCGAGGGCTGATCGGTGTCCTGGTGTTTGGAGCCGCCTTTCTGGCAGGCCCCGAAGCTGCAGCACTGGGGCCTACCGTGATAGCTCTCACTCTTGTCCTCATCTCCAACGAGATCGAACGGATCCGACGGCGCCGTTAGGTTCATAGGCATGTGTCGATCCATCAAGCGTCTCCGAGAAGGCGCCACCCCAGCACCTCGAGAAGAAATAGAGGCGGCCGCCCTCCAGTACGTGCGAAAGATCTCGGGCTTTGCCAAACCTGCATCGCACAATGAAAGTGTGTTTGAAATCGCAGTCGCTGAGATAGCGGAGGCCTCCCAGCAGCTTCTCGACGGTCTCGAAGTCAAGGGCGCCTTTTGAGCCTGCTGAGCAATGCCGTTGCTCAGCAGGCTCCTAGCTGAGTTCGACTCCAAGACCCAGTGTCTCGGCGTTGGCAAGAGCCCTGTGCGCCGCCGCCACGTCTTGGGCAGCCACACCGACACTCTTGAAGAAAGTGACATCCGCACCAATCACTGGATGCGTGCCGGCAAGAAGTTCGGAGAGTGTCGTATCCGCTGCGCGACCAGCCTGTATGAGGTCTCCGGCCTCGGCGGCCGCCGCGTCGACATCATCCACTACCACATAGGCCCGCTTGACCACTTCGGCAGGCACTTCCACCATGTCAGGCGTAAACGCACCCACGGCGTTTATATGAGTTCCTGACCGCACTGCGGATTCGTCAAAAAGGGCCTGCGTGGCAGGAGTGGCACACGAGACAACATCCGCCTGCTCCACTGCCTTGTCGGGATCGGCGATCGCTTCACCCCCAACCTGGCGCGCAAGCGCGGTCGCCTTCTCCTCAGAGCGGGACCAGACCAGAATCCGTTCGATGGTGCTAACCGCTCGAATTGCCTCGATCTGGTCGAACGCCATCGCTCCGGCGCCCAACATTGCGAGTGCTCTCGGTTGGTCTGAAGTAAGGAGCTCAGTCGCCAGGCCACAGACGGCCCCAGTGCGGATCGCAGTGAGCGTCGGCCCGTCAACCAGGCCCAGCGGAGTGCCGTCAGTCCCAAAAACCACCACAAGCCCGGCAGGGTTGCCGGGGACGATCGACACGACTTTCACTGCCATCAAGTCGTCGAGGCGGCCCGGCATGACCATGGAGCCGCCAACCATGGTCCGCAGGGGTGTCTCCGCCTCACCCGAGAACGCATGACGCATCGCCTCGATTGCGTCGGGCATTGGAAGGGCTGACCTGGTGTTCTGTGCGTTCAGATAGCGCATCAAGCGAGCACGCTTTTCACATCGACATCGATGGGCTCTCGATCGATGGCAAAGAAGTCCATCGGAACGTCGGTATCGAAGCCGGATTGCTCGCCCGATATCGCCTGGGCGATCATCGATCCGATTGCCGGTGCCAGCTTGAAACCATGTCCGCTAAAGCCGTTGGCGACCCAAAACCCGTCGATGCCAGTCGGACCCACAATTGGATGAACGTCCTCACGATTGATGGTGTAGAGACCGGCGATCCCGGTGAGCTGGCCCCTCGGCTCCAGTGACGGAATCCGGTGGTGGAAGGCTGCCATCTTCATCTGTGTGAAGTCGGCATCGGGAGCTCTCTTGAAGTTGTCGGGGTCTGCGACGATCTCTTGCTCGTCCTCGGCCGTCACCGATCCCACCATGATCTGTTGTCCTGCCGATTCCGGTCGAAAGTACATGCCCATGATGGCGTCCATGCCAACAGGAAGCGGCCCAAGTTCCTCCGGCCACGGGCGATAGATAGTTTGGATCCGGGTCGGGGTGAGCGCCCACCGGATATCGGCGCCGGCCATGCTGTTCAGCATGTTGCACCAAGGTCCGGCAGCATTGATCACCAATCCTGCCGAGATCGACGTGCCGTCGGCCAGTTTGATGCCAGTTACACGCTCTCCGTCCCGGAGGACTTCCACGACCCGTGCCTTGAACCGAATCTCGCCGCCGCTGGCTCGGGTCGCGTCGATCAGATCCTGATTGGCACCCACCGGGTCGGCATATCCACCTCTGGGCTCGTAGAGAAAGGCCTCGCCGGGCCGACAGACGTGTTCGACCTCACCCGTCAGATCGAACGGCTCAGCGCAGTTCGTTACGGCCGGGAACAAACGAGTTACGTCGTCTGGGCCAAGGGTCTCGGCATCTACACCCTGAGATAACAATCGTGTCACATCCCTTTCAACCTTCTCCCTGGTCTCACCCATCATCCAGAGCACGCCCACCCGATGAATGTCAGATCGGGTCTCAGCAAGCCCCGTGAACTCGGACCAGTTGCCCAGCGCCTCCTGGCCATAAAACGCCAGACGCACGACCTCCGGGTTGGTGTAGCGACAACGGCAGATCGAGGAAGATGCTCCGGTCGAGCCCTCGGCGGGACCCTCGCCTTTGTCCACTGCGATGACCCTGATGCCGTGGCGGGAGAGCTGATAGGCGATCGACGACCCAATGATCCCAGCGCCGACGACAACCACATCGGCGGTGGTCGTCATCGAGTCGACACTGAGTAGTCGCCTACCTTCTCATCCCAGGTCAGATCGATGAGCCCCTTCGTGGCGGCCGCCTTGCAGAACTGGAGAAAACCTCCGTAGCCAAACTTCTTCTCGCTGAAGTCAGATTGACGCTTGCGCAACTGGTTCTTGAGACCGGACATGACGACAGGGCCGTTCTTCCCGGCGAGTTGGGCCACGACGTCATGGAGGAGCTGAAAGGCTTCATCTTCCCCGCCGCCGCCGGATGAGAACTGGACGACCGGATCCCCTCTGCCCGGACCCTCGGAGAGTTCGATGACGCCGCCCGATTCGAGGTGACGAAGCAGTTCCCCGAACGCCCGGAAGCCGTAATCCGCTTCGGAGAATGTCGAATCCTTGCGCAGCACCGCGCGTTTGAGTGACGATGCGAGCACTTCCCCCTGGCCGGAACGGAGAAGACCGCCAAGCGTCGTGGTGATGAGGGTCTCTGGCTCCGGCGTGTCCCGTGTCCCCTCACTGCTGTCAGTCTTAGCCGAGGTCTCCGGGCGAGGATCGACACCTTCGAGATTGTCATAGAACAAGAACTCGTCGCAGGCGGGCGGTAGCAGCTTGGATGTCGACCCCTTGACCCCGACACCAATGACCTTCTTGTTGAGCTCGCGCAGTTTGTGAACGAGCGGTGTGAAATCTGAGTCGCCGGTGCAGATCACGAAGGTGGTCACGTATTGCCGTTCGAAGGCGACCTCGATGGCGTCTACCGCCATCTTGATATCAGCTGCGTTCTTCCTGGTGGCCCCCATCCTCTGCGGGATCTCGATGAGTTCGACATGGCTCCGCGTCAAGGCCTGTCTGGCGTCCGCGAACATCGACCAATCTGCATAGGCCCTCCGGGAGATCACACGACCTCGCTCGGCGAGGGCGTTGGAAATGGGCTCCAGGTCGAACTCCATTCCCCCCAAGGCGTCTCTCGCTCCTATCGCCAGGTTCTCGAAGTCGACGAATAGTGCAATGCGTTCTTCTTCCATGCCGGTGAATGTAGTGCGAAGGGGGAGCCGTATCTGACCTGCGCCACTTGCGACGGCAGTGCGAGCTTCTATGCAACAAGGGTCCCGGCTTGCCTGCTGGTGATGTGACCATTCTCGTGGAGCCACTCAACGGTGTCGGTCAGCGTGGTGTCGAGCGGTATGAAATCAATGCCCAGTTCGTGGATCGTGGCTGTGGAATCAGCCTTGTTTGAGTGGGCCAGCACCCAGGGGGCTTCGTAGGACAGAGCCGG
>QIDW01000093.1 GCA_003230435.1 Acidimicrobiia bacterium
ATCAAACCGAGCGGTACCGAGAGCACCAGCATCACAATGAGCGCCAGAATCGCCTGACCGCCGTTGCTGATGATCATGAGACCGGCCCACTGCATGAAACGGCTGATCTGGTCGACATCCGAGGTGACCCGGGAGACAAGCACACCTCTCTGCTCAGACGCCTGGTGGAGCATCGACAGATCATGAATATGTCGGAAGGCACGGATGCGGAGACCAGACAGAGCGGTCTCGGCCACCCTAGCCAGGCGAACGTGCATCCACCCGGTTGCCCCTGCCGTGATCAACACAGCTACCAACGCGATGAGAGTCATCCGGACGACAAAGGCGATGTCGATTGCGCCGTCCTCGAGGCCACCATCGATTACCTGCTGGATGGCAATGGGCACAATCACTCTGCTGGCAGTCGCCACGAGGGCAATGGCAATGGTTCCCGAAAGCCCTCGACGAAGCTCGGGGGAGAGACTCAGACCTTGTCGAATGGTGGCGGCGGCCCCCTTCTCGGTGTCCCGCGCCGTCGCGGCGTCGACGGTTGTTTCGGAGGTCACGCCGGCTCTTCTATCTGGTCGTAGGCATCGATGAGACTCCGATAGGCGGGAAGTGACCTGTAAAGCGCCTCGTGTGTGCCACGGTCGATGACCCGGCCGTCCTCGATATAGATGACCTCATCGGCAAGAACTATGGAGGAGCGTCGATAGGCGACTATCACAACGCTGGTGTCCAACTGCTCCAAACCATCGAGGATCGCACTCTCGACGGCCGGATCGACAGCAGAGGTGGCGTCGTCCAGGACAAGAAGTCTTGGCTCCCGCACCAGTGCCCGGGCAATAGCGATCCGTTGTCTCTGCCCACCCGAGAGGGAGGCTCCGCGCTCACCAACCACCGTGGCGTAACCCGATGGAAGATCCTTGATGAAATCGTCGGCTTGGGCGAGCTCGGCTGCTGCTATCACGTCGGACTCGTCAAAGGGCTCACCTAGCGTGATGTTGTGATAGACGGAGTCGTTGAAAAGGAAGGTCTCCTGGAAGACGATGCTCACCGACTTGGCGAGTGCCGATCGGTCTAGGTCGACCAGGCCGCGGCCGTCAAGACATATCTCACCCTTCTCAGGGTCAAAGAGTCGCACCAGCAAGTGGCGATCCGGTGGGACCAACGAGGGCAACCCTCGTACCGGCGCTGACATTCAGCGTGACCGACTCGATACCGCGACGCTCGTCATCGCTCCTCAGACTTTCTGTGCCAACACCGGCGGCGGAAAGGTCCTCGTGCTCGGTATCCGCGTATAGATATCGCACTGACTCAGCGGAGGCTTCCGCGCCGCCTTCCTCGGACGAACTGTGCGCCCCGTACTCAACAAGTGCCTCCTCGTTGAGGACTGCCTCGACCCGATCAAGGCCGACCATCGCGCGTGGTAGTTCACCGAGCAGCCACCCGAAGACTCGCATTGGAAGTGCGACGAGCCTGAAGAGGTAGGCGAAGGCTATGAGGGACCCAGCGGTCAAGACACCTTGATCGACCCTCCATGCGCCGACGGCGAGGACAGCCAGTATCCCGATGCTGGGTAGTGCCTCGATCACCGGATCAAAGACCGCTCTCAGACGGCCAACCTCGACCATGCGATCCCTCAGGGCCTCGGATCTCTCCCCGAACCGACCTACCTCGGCGTCCTCGCGGCCCAGGGTCTTGACGACTAGAGCCGCATCGAATGACTCGTGAGCGATGTCGGCAACTTCGGCCCGGAGCCGCTGGGCCTTGGCCGCTACGGCCCTCATCCTTCGCTGGAACGTGTAGTTGACGATCATCAGCGCCGGCCCTACGGCAAATCCGACCAGCGCCAGAAAAGGATCGGTGAGCAGGAGAAGAATCGCCGTGACAACGAGCATGATGATGACCGCAAAAGCCATCGGTAGGGGAGCGGCGACGAAAGAAGCAGCTTCGACGTCCTCGTTGACGTTGGCCAACAACTGTCCGGTGGAGTGGCGACGATGCCATTCGACGGGAAGATCGAGATATCGGTCAGTGACTTCGACTCGATCTCGATACTGGAGTCGATGCTGGGCGAAGTAGGCGCCCATGCGGCGCAGAGTGATCCCAACGGCTCGAGCACTCGAAACACCGATGATGAGCGCTGCGGCCGTCGCCAAGGTCGCTGAGGCCACTTCACCGGCATCGACCGACGGCAACAGCACGGAGTCCATGATCCATCCGACGACAAAAGACGAAGCGATCGTCATCACGGCAAAAAGGATTGCGCCTGCACCACCGACGGCAAACTCCCGGGGGGCTCTACGCAGTTGCCGCCCTATCAGGTGCCAGCTTTGACCCATCGTCGCAACATTCTGACGCTCAGGTGCCTCGGAAAGGTCGCTCGTCATATGTCTCTGAGGCTACGACCGGTTGCCTCAGAGACAAATCTGTCAGGGTCAGGCAGGGGCCTCAAGGCTGCAGCCAGGCATCGATGGCGGCGGCTAAGCGGGCGGCGGCTTCGCTGAGCTGTTCTGGTGAGGCCGTGACGTACGAGAGGCGAAGGTGGGCGGGTCGAGGGGTCGTGACGGCGAAGGCCGACCCGGGCACGAATGACACTCCATGCTCGATTGCGACTGGGAGCAGATCGGCTGTGTCCAAACCTGGCGGTAGCTCGCGGCGGAGCTCGGCCCACAGGAACATCCCACCGTCTGGTGGGTCAAAGGTCAGGGTTTCGCCGAAGTTGGCGGCCAACCCTGTCATCAGCGCGTCGCAGTGAGCCCGGTACCAGGGGGCCAGAGAGGAAAGGTGATTGGAGAACCATTCCGCGTCGCCGACCAGTCTGGCGGTGATGTGCTGGGTGAGAGTCGAGGTGTGGAGATCTGCGGCCTGCTTGGCGATCGCCAGCGCCTCGATCAGCCGGGCAGGTCCGATCGTCCAGGCGACCCGGAGGCCCGGAGCGAGGGTCTTCGAAACGGTCCGCACCCTTATCACCCGCTCGCTCATCGAAGCCATCGAGGGCAGGTTCTCGCCGCTGAATCGCAGGGCAGCGTAGGGGTCGTCCTCAATGATGAGGAAGTCGTGCTGGTCGGCAAGGCGGGCCAGATGGGCGCGGCGGTCACTGGACAGGGTGGCGCCGGTCGGGTTCTGGAAGTTGGGATTGGTGTAGACGGCCTTGGGGGAGAGGCCGGCGCGCAGTTTCGTCTCCAGCGCCTCGGTGTCCAGGCCGTCTTCGACCATGGGAATGCCGACCAGTTCCGGCTCATATTTCCGCAGGGCCTGGAGGGCGCCGAGATAGGCAGGGTCGTCCACAACAACAACGTCGCCGCGATCGACCAACACGCGGCCGAGGAGATCGAGCGCCTGCTGGGAGCCGGTAGTGACCAGGATCTGGTCGGGGAGAGAGGGTGCCCCATCCTCCTCAGCGAGTCTGGCGGCCACTTCTCGAAGCTCCGGTTCGCCCTCAGTGAGCCCGTACTGAGCGGCTCTGGCGCCAAACTCGTCAAACGCCGCCGCAGTTGCCTCGATTATGCGGTCGATCGGGAATAGCTCCGGGGCGGGAATTCCACCGCCAAGGCTGATCAGGCCCTTTCTGGCGGCGTGGCGAAGGAGATCACGAATGGCGGAAGACTCGGAGTTGCGGGCGCCGCTCGACAGAAGATGTTCGACAAGTTGATCAGCTGAAAATGGCATCCGGCGAAGATAGTCGCTTGGTGAACGACCCTGAGCCTCCCATCCACAACGAGCGCGAGCGGAGTCCAGGCTTTCTTGTTACGGGTGCTGGCGTTCAAATGCAGACAGGACAGCCAGAAGTGAGGCTGTAGTGATGTTGGAGTCGACTCCGATACCCCATTTGAGGATCCCATCGGCGCCAACACTCTCGACATAGGCCACGGCCTGAGCATCCGCTCCGCGTCCGATGGCATGCTCGGAATAATCTACGACGTCGAACGCCTCGTCCCAGCGCTCACAGAGAGCGTGAACGAAGGCTTCGACGGGCCCGTCGCCCTCGCCGTTGACAGTTACCGCTTCATCGTGGAACTCGAGTTGGGCGCTGACGTGGGTCCGGCCGTGACCGTCACTGGTTGCCGTGTGCAATTCGTGGCCGCGCAGTGCGAGTTTCGGCGCCAACGGCAGATACTCGGCCTGAAACGCAGCCCACATCGAGTCGGGTGCTATCTCGGTGCCGCTGTCCTCGGTGATGTGCTGGATGGTCTTGGAGAACTCGATCTGGAGACGACGCGGTAGGTCGAAGCCGTGTTCTTCCTTCATCACATAGGCCACGCCACCCTTGCCCGATTGTGAGTTGACTCTGATCACTGCCTCGTAGCTGCGCCCCGTGTGCTTGGGGTCGATAGGGAGATAAGGCACACGCCACGACTCGTAGTCGTATGGCAGGGCGTCAAAGCCCTTCTTGATCGCGTCCTGATGCGAGCCAGAAAAGGCCGTGTAAACCAGGTCTCCGACGTAGGGATGGCGGGGATGCACTGGCAGCCGGTTGCAGTACTCAGCAGTTCGTCGCAGGGAATCGATGTCGCTGACATCGAGCTCGGGATCGACCCCATTTGCGAAAAGATTCATCGCAAGATTCACAACATCGACGTTGCCGGTGCGCTCGCCATTGCCGAACAAGGTGCCTTCGACCCGGTCGGCTCCGGCCATTACTCCAAACTCGGCAGCGGCGATGGCGCAACCGCGGTCGTTGTGGGGATGAAGGCTGACGATCACCGAGTCCCTGTCTCGGATGGTTCGGCAAAACCACTCGATCACATCGCCATAAACATTTGGCGAGTAACACTCAACGGTGGCCGGCAGGTTGAGGATGAGCGGGTTCTCGGACGTCGGACCTATGACATCCATTACCGCTTCGCAGACTTCTACTGCGTAGTCGGGCTCGGTGAGAGTGAAGCTCTCCGGCGAGTACTCATACCGAATGACGGTGTCATCCATCGATTCTTCAAGTTTCTGGCACAGTTTGGCGGCATTGACCGCGATCTCCTTGATTCCCTCCTTGTCGAGCCCGAAGACGAGGTCTCGCTGAAGGGGGTTGGTGGAGTTGTAGAAGTGAACGATTGCCTGCCGGGCGCCCTTGATGCAGTCGTAGGTGCGCTCGATGAGCTCGTCCCGACACTGAACCAGCACCTGGATGGCGACATCCTCGGGGACGAGGTCATCCTCGATGAGCTGGCGGACGAAGTCATAGTCCGTCTGGCTGGCCGAAGGGAATCCGACCTCGATCTCCTTGAAACCTACCTCTATGAGCTCTTGGAACATCCGGAGCTTGCGTGCAGTGTCCATCGGGTCGATCAGAGCCTGGTTCCCGTCCCTCAGATCCACCGAGCACCATGTGGGCGCGTGGTCGATCACCCGATTGGGCCATGTCCGATCTTCCAGCACGAGAGGTACGAGCGGTTGGTACTTCTCAAATGGCATCTTCTTTGGTGTGTCGTTGGGAGGTGGCATCGGGATCTCCTGGATTGGGATGGATCTGTTACAGAGTTGGCCGGCAAAAGAAAAAGCCCCCTTCTGGGGGCGGGCGAAAGCAAGTATGTGCGCGTTCGCCCTACATAAGGAGGAGGGAGCGATTTGTAAGGGTCACGATGGCCATTGTAGCCGTGCAACGTATCACCCCACAAGGAGGCGGCTCCATTCCGATGGGCGTTGACCGAGGTTCACGATCGTAGTAACGTTGCTACTTTAGTCAGGAGGATCGTGGCAATCAAGAAAATGACCAGCCGGGAGTTCAATCAGAACACAGCCGGCGCTAAGAGAGCCGCTCGAGCCGGACCGGTGTACGTCACCGACAGAGGCCGTCCCTCCTATGTTCTGGTCACCTTCGAGGACTACGAACGGCTTGCTGCGAATCAGTCGAGCGTGATCGATACTCTTTCGGAGCCGTCGGGGGTCGAGGACATCGACTTCGAGGTCCCGGTCTCCCGGGAAGCTGCCCGTCCCACCCGCTTCGACTGATGTTCGTGCTCGACACCAACGTGGTGTCGGAACTCAGGAAAGCCAAAGCGGGGAGGGCGAACCCGGGCCTCACCGATTGGGCCAGCGGAGTGCCTGCGGCGCTCATGTTCCTGTCGGTGATCTCGCTTCACGAACTCGAACACGGTGTGCTGCTCGCAGAGCGGAACGACCCACCAAAGGGTGAAGTCCTGCGAGAGTGGCTCAACAGCAGTGTCCTGCCCGCATTCTCAGACCGCATCTTGGATGTTGACCCAGCAGTCGCACTGAAGGCTGCTGGACTTCACGTACCCGATCCGGCGCCATTCAGAGACGCACTCATCGGTGCAACTGCCATCGTTCATGGGATGGCGGTAGTGACCCGCAATGCAAGCGATTTCGAAGGCTTTGCCGATCTGGAGCTCATAGATCCCTGGACTTGATTGCCCGACCCATATCGACAGGACCTATCACCTTCGCCGGGGGAGGGTCAACATATGTTTCAACAGCCCAATGCGTAACCGACAGCCCAGCAGACATCTGCCATCGTGACGTCATCCACGGTTCCAACATGGTTGGTGAGCGACGACCGCGTGATGGTGTGCACACCATCACAATTGATGACGGAAGGCCCGTCGAGTCCGGCGTCTTCGTGATTGAAGTCCACTTCAGCGGCGAGACCGCGGATCGAGGTGGTGATTTCAGCAACGGTGACTCTCTGGCGCACGTCGATCACTTCGGGGCGCGTCAGTATCAAGACAGGTCGTGTCTTCCTACCGATCTGCGATAGCCAGACCTCGCCTCGGGTCACAGGTCGCTCCAAGCTTCGGCAGCTTGCCAGTCAGGATCTGGCCGCTCGGGAATCCTTTGATACGCATCTCGGTCGGACTGGGCCAAGGCAGCGCGGACAGCGGCGGCGACTCCTTGGCGGGCTGCCGCCGAGATGTTGATGTTCAGCCGACGAGCGCGCTCAGCCAATTGCTCGTCAAGGGTGAAGGTGCTACGAGTTGATGCCATACCTAGATGCTAGCGCTAAATGAAGCACCGATAAGAGTCAGGTGTTGGCTCACCGGAGGAACGGGCGTGGCGATCTACGCCTTCGTCACGTTCCCGTTCGGTCTTGGGAGCGCAGCCGGCGCCACATAAACGCTCAAATCCGACCCATATTCGAATATTGGTCCACTGCTACCGGCTGATGCAATCGCCGCCCGTATGCCGCCGGTGGAACGTCTGTCGTAGGGGATCGGGCTTCTACCAGGGGGTTTGTATGACACCTTCTCTAGCTTGACATAACGTGGATTATGGGCGCTTAGCGAGGTCCGTTGTGCGGGGCCTCAACCCCCTACCGGTGGGCTACCGTCCACCATCCAAGAAAAGGGACCGGGATGTCCGACGCTGGAAAACCATGCGCGAGCTTGAGGAAGATGGAGAATGGCGAATTCTCTGGGACGCTCCGGTCGAGGTCGGCACCGGAGACCACAAGTAGCCTGGAATAAACCGCAAGCTCGCACCGGTTGCACTTCCAGAATCCAATTGCCAGGAAAGGTTTAGAGAGATGGCCACAGTCGCCCTCACCAAAGAGACATTCGATCAGACGATTCGCGACAACGACACGGTCATCGTCGACTTCTGGGCAGCATGGTGTGGGCCCTGCGTTTCATTCGCTCCCGTCTTCGAGGATGCCTCTGAGAAGCACGAAGGCATCGTCTTCGCCAAGGTGGACACCGAGGCCGAGCAAGAGCTCGCCATGCAGTTTGGTATTCGCTCCATCCCGACGCTGATGGTGTTCCGTGACCAGATCGTCCTGTATTCCCAGCCCGGGGCCCTGCCCGGCAATGCGTTTGAGGACCTTGTCGGTCAGGTCAAGGAGATCGACATGGAAGATGTGCGGGCCCAGATCGCCCAGCAGCAAAACGGGGATGACCACGAGCACGATCACGAGCATGAACACGAGGTCGAGCACTCCGGCTGACGACGCACATACGCCGTAAGTCGCTATTCCGGCTTTCGGTACACCGAGACATGTTGACCGGAAGCATCCGTAAAAGGACGCCGGTCGTACCAACCCCACCGATCCTCTAGCTCGAGACCGGCCAAACGCGCCATCAGGTCCATTTCCGAAGGCCAGGCGTACCTGATGTAAACGGGAAGGACAACGGTGGTTCCATCAGACAGGCGTCTGACGACATGTGATGTCACTTTCTGTTCCATTGGATGATGGATCGACATCTCGTAGGCATGCTCATCAGTGGAACTGATACTGGATACAGCCATACG
>QIDW01000104.1 GCA_003230435.1 Acidimicrobiia bacterium
CAGATGACCTGGTGTCATCGGACAATGTCTTTTTCGCCGCGACCGGCGTGACCGGTGGAGAGTTTCTCCGCAGGGTCAACTTCAAGGGTGAGGATCAGGCTGTCACCCATTCGGTGATCATGCGCTCCAAAACGGGGTCCATCCGATATATGGTCGCCCATCACGATCTAGCCCGTCTTCGGGCCATTTCGAGCCTGACAATCGACTAACCCTTCTCTTACAACTGTCGGGCAGCCTGTGGGCATGGTCTACACGACCGAAGAGCGGATTGCGCATGTCTACCGACGGCTCGGAATGGGGGCCTATCCCGATCTCGTGGCAACTACGTCCTCGGTCGAGGATGCCATAACCAGGGCTCTCGACCTTGACCAGCCTTCGCCGGCTCTCCTCGAGATGGATGTGCCGCTCGACCGGAAAGCCGCCACCGACATCGCCATGCTGGCTGCGCCGGTTCAGTCGTGGATCACATCCATGGTGGAATCGCCACGTCTCATCGAGGAACGACTCGTGTGGTTCTGGCACGACCACTTTTCTACTGCGATTCAGAAGGTACGCATTCCTTACCTGCTCTGGAGACAGCATCTCACGTTGCGGGAACACGCGACCGGCTCGTTTCGTGAGCTTCTCAACGCCATCGCCACCGACCCCGCCATGCTTCTATACCTCGACGGCGCCCGAAACAACACCGAGCAGACCAACGAGAACTTCGCCCGCGAGGTGATGGAACTCCACACGATGGGTCCCGGCAACTACAGCCAGACCGCCCCCAGGATGTGCACACGCTCAGAGGTTCGCCGCGGTCTCCACTGCCTCCAACAGAGAGTGAGCCACCGGAGCGCCTGTCACTTCGAGATGCGGTAGATGATGACTCCCACCGTCGTAGAGCACCACGTGGGCACCCACGTGCCGGGCCGCCACAGCATCATCTGGGGTGTCTCCCACCACGACAGTTCTCGCCGGGTCAAGGCTCAGAGTCTGAAGATGGCTCTCCAAATGCTGCGCCTTCAAACCACCTGTTTCCCCGCGCAACCCGTCAACCAGGTTGAACCGGCTGTCAATACCGTGCGCCCCAACGATCTGTTCCAGCCAATCCTGCGGTGACATCGACAGCAGAGACTGCTCCCAGCCGTTGTCCTCGACGGCCGACAAGGCATCAAGAGTGTCAGGCGTGAGGTTTGCGGTATGAGCAAGCGCGAAGTACTCATCGTGGAACCGGTCGTTCAGATCCTCCCACTCGGCGTCGCTGACGGGCCGCCCGAACAGTGAGTCGTAGAAAGCTCGCACCGGCCGCGTGAAATGGTCGCGATAGCCGTCCTCGTCAATGGGACCCACTCCGAACCTGGCCATGGAGGCATTGGCAGCCAGGATGACCACCGAAAGGTCGTCCAGAAGTGTGCCGTTCCAATCCCAAACAATGTGCACCCGACCCATCGGTGCAGGTTAAGGCTGAAACACGAGACTGGCATTCGTAGCCATGGTTAGGGTGTCGTCTACCCGAGGAGGTAGGTCACGACGGCGGAAGGCACACGCAGGGAAGCAGGAGTGTTCTTCGGGCTCTTCCTCGCCTACCAGCGTTGGGCCGACCGATTTGCCGAATTCACCGGCAAGCTCGCCATGTGGATTGTCATCCCCACGGTCGCCGTCGGCTTTGTCAACGTCGTGCTCCGTTACATAGGCCAGGCGACAGCCACGCGACTTACGTCGAACACCATCATCGAACTTCAGTGGTACATGTACTCGGGAATCTTTCTTCTGGGATTCCCCTACATCCTCAAGCACCAGATCAACGTTCGAGTCGACTTCTGGTTCGCCAACCAAGGAGCCAAGCGCAAGGCGTGGATCGACTTCGCCGGACACTGGATCGCTCTGGTCCCATTCGCCTTGATCGGCATATGGGTCTCCTTCCCTCAAGGGATCAACTCATGGACAAGGTGGGAACAATCCCCCGATGCCGACGGTCTTCCACGCGGTCCGATAAAGATGCTCCTGGCGATTTCCTTCCTGCTCCTGTTGATTCAGGCGGTAGCCGAGCAGATCAAGCTCTACGCGATAGTCACCGACCGTAGGCACCTGGTAGAGCTCGAAGGTGCGCACGAGCAGCCAGTCAGGGTCGAATGAGAAGCGCTTGAATCTCGAACTTCTCGCCATCATCATGTTCGCCGTCTTCCTGGTGATCATTCTCAGCGGCTACCCGGTCGCCTTCTCTTTTGCCGGCACGGCGGTGATCTTTTTCCTACTTGGCGTGATCTTCGGGGATCTCGCCTTCAGACAACTCAACGTTCTCTTCACCCAATGGTTCGCGAACTCCGTTTCCAACTTCACCTTCCTGGCTATCCCATTCTTCGTGTTCATGGGGGCCGTCTTCGAGAAATCTGGCTTGGCGGAACGGCTGCTGACCACCATCGGCTTTCTCATGGGGCCCTTGGAGGGCGGGCTGGCGGTGGCGGTGGTGATCGTCGGCACCCTGTTGGCCGCCGCAACCGGCGTCGTGGCAGCGACCGTCATCGTGATGGGCCTGCTCTCGCTCCCGGTGATGATGAAGTACGGCTACGACCCAAAGCTCGCTTCGGGAGTGATCGTCGGATCGGGGACGCTTGCCCAACTGATCCCACCCAGCCTGGTTCTGATCATCCTGGCGCAGTTCATCCCTGTTTCCGTAGGTGAGTTGTTTGCCGGTGCATTGATCCCCGGAGTCATGCTTGCCGCGATCTTCGCCATCTACTCGGTCGCTATCGCATATGCGAAACCGGGTACGGCGCCGGCCATCCCGAAGTCCGAACGCGACATGCCAGGAAAACAACTGGCCATGCAGGCGCTGAAGGTCGTGGTTCCTCCGTTGTTCCTGATCTTCGCTGTGTTGGGCTCGATTTTCGCAGGAGTCGCCACCGCATCCGAGGCTGGGGCGGTGGGAGGCGTAGGAGCGGTGCTCCTATCGGTGATGTACCGAACCTTTGCCTGGAAGACGATGTTGGAAGCGGCGCGAGCCACAGCCAACATCACAGGCCTCGTTCTCCAGATCCTCTTCGCCTCCACCTTCTTCGCCATGGTGTTCAACCTGCTGGACGGTCAGGACCTCATCACCAACTGGCTGACAGCGGTCCCCGGGGAAAAGTGGGGATTCATCATCGCGGCCAACATCATTGTGTTTCTGCTGGGGATCAATCTCGAGTTTCTCGAGATCTCCTTCATCGTGATGCCTCTTTTCGTTCCCGCGGCGATAGCTCTGGGCCTCACGGGTCCACTCATGGTGTGGTTCGCGGTGATGATGGCCATCAACCTCAATATTGCATTCATATCGCCACCGGTCGGGTTCTCCCTTTTCTACCTCCAATCCGTCGCGCCGCCAGAGGTGACGACCAGTGACATCCATAGGGGAGCTTTGCCGTTTATGGCGTTACAGGGTTTCGGGCTGGTCATCGTGATGCTGGTGCCTGAAACAGTCACCTGGCTGGTCGGCAAGTTCTTCGGCGACGACACCGTCAGCGCCTTGATCCAGGTAATCGGGCTCTAATGAGAAGGACCCCGCCGAAGCGGGGCCCTCTCAATCGTTCGATAGCTTCTAGTTCAGGCTCTACCCACGTACTCGAGATACGAGGTTTCCGCCAGACCGTGCCACGCCTGGATACTGGTGCGGAACGGTTTCCACTCTTCGAAAATCGAAGCGAAGTCGCTGCTCGCAGCAGCACTCTCGTCGAAGATCTCGAATGAAGCTTCCTCAGCGGCGGCCATCACATCATCGGGGAACGGCAGGATCTTGATCTTGCCTTTGTCGAGGATCTCCTGAAGCGACACAGGATTCCTGACGTCGTAAAGAGCCATCATCGTGGTATTGGCCTCATACGCGGCAGTCTTGATGATCTCCTGATACACCTCGGGCAACGCATTCCACTTCGGCAACGGGATCTGCACCTCCAACGACGGTCCTGGCTCCCACCAACCCGGGTGGTAGTAGAACTCGGTCACCTCATCGAAACCCATGGTGGTGTCGTCATAGGGACCAACCCACTCGGTGGCATCGATCGCTCCGGTTTGCAGCGCCTGGAAGATCTCACCACCAGGCAACACCTGCACGGTGACACCTAGCTTGCTCATAACCTGGCTACCGAGGCCGGGAATGCGCATGACGAGACCCTCGAGGTCTGCGGTCGACTTGATCTCCTTGTTGAACCAGCCACCCATCTGCACCCCGGTGTTTCCCGCGGGAAACTGAATGGCGTTGAACTTGTCCTTATAAAAGGCCTGGAGTAGATCAAGTCCGCCACCTTCATACAGCCACGCGTTCTGCTGCCGGGCAGTAAGACCAAACGGCAAGGCCGTGCCAAACGCCGTGGCCGGGTCCAGTCCCGTGTAGTAGTACGACGCGGTATGGCCGGCCTGGATGCTGTCGGTCTCGATGTTCTGAAGGATCTCCAACGGCGGCACCACCTCGCCACCGGGTTGGGCGGTGATCATGAATTTTCCACCGGTCATGGCAGCGACACGGTCGGCGAACCTCTCCGCGTCGAGAATCGGTGGCCAGCTAGTGGCCAGGTCCCATTCCAGTTCCGGAAGGCTCTCGTCGCCGGCGGCCGCGTCCACATCCGCGTTCCCACTGCCGCAAGCAGAGAGCGCGACGGCGCCGAGTGCTCCGATCGATGCCATCTTGAGGAACTGCCGTCGCTCCATGAGCTTGGCGTATTGCTGCTTGTTCATACTCCTCCTCTGTCTGGTGTTGGGATTCCATCTCCCCATTGGGGTTACACGAGGCTACGCACGTTTGTCGCTCGCGTGTCGGCTTCTTTGGGGTATTTGTTGCGGATTATCGCTTTCCATATCCATAAAAGCTCAAATACGACCCGCCATGCATTAGGAACGTGGTTTTATAGCTCTGAGCGGCCGATCAGCGCCCGGCCGAGGGTGAGTTCGTCGGCATAGTCGAGGTCACCGCCGACGGGTAGGCCTGATGCCAGTCGCGTGACCTTCACCCCCCGCGGTTTGAACTCCCGTGCGATGTACATGGCTGTGGCATCACCCTCGATAGTCGGGTTGGTTGCCACGATCAGCTCTTCAACCCCCTCGGGTTCCAAACGACCCATCAGCTCGTCGAATCGAAGCTGCCCGGGCCCAATGCCATTGATCGGCGACAAGGAGCCGCCTAGGACGTGATATCGACCTCGATACTCCTGGGTGCGCTCCAAAACGATGATGTCTTGTGGCCGCTCCACGACGCACACGATGCTGACATCGCGGCGTTGGTCTCGACAGATCGAGCAGAACTCCCCCGCCGCAACGTTGAAACACCGCCGACACGTCTCGATCTGGTCACGCATGTCGGTGATGGAAGCGGCCAGCCGAACAGCATCGGCCTCTTCGACAGAGAGCAGATGGAATGCGAGGCGCTGCGCCGATTTGGCCCCGATTCCGGGGAGACGGCTCAGCTCATCGATCAGCCGCTGGACCGGTCCTTCAAACATCAACCAAGCAGGCCACCCATGTCGAGCCCACCTGCCAAGCCACCTAGCTGACTGTTGGCGGCCTCGACCGCTGCCTCCATCGCCTGTCGCACCGCGGCAAGGACAAGATCCTCGAGCATCTCAATATCATCGGCATCTACGACTTCGGCCGAGATCTTGATCTCGACCAGTTCGGGGCCGCCGGTCACAATCGCCGTGACCATCCCACCGCCTGCAGAACCTTCGAAACGGCGCTCTGCCAGCTCTGCCTGAGTTTTGGCCAACTGTTCTTGCATCTGTTGCGCCTGCTGCATGATTTGGCGCATGTCGGGCTGTTGATTCATGTTCAGCAGAGTACTCCCGGCTGGTGACATGTCTTACTCGTCGACGACCTCCGCGCCCAGCTCCGCTGCCAATAGGGCCGCGGGGTCGGTCTCGGCAGCGGGTCGCTCTTCGAGCTGGCTCATGTCGATCTTGGTTTCGCTGTCGACACCGGCCGGCTGACCTGTTTTCGACCTGAACTTGACTCGGACCGGCGACCCGAATAGGTCACTGGCCTTGGTGGCAACGATCTTCGAAACAGCGTCGTCTTGCTCGAGGGCCGATAGGTGAAAATCGTGTGCAACCTCGAGCACGATGATGTTGCCCTCAACACCGGCGGGGACAGCCTCCCGAAAAAAAGCCCAGCGTCTTGCCCCGAGGACATCGCGAAGACCGCCAAACAGACCGGGCCATATCTTCTGAAGTTGTTCGAAGGTGATGTCGATGGCAAGTGCTTTTGGCTCCTCGGCCGACTCGTCATCGGAAACCAGAGGGGCCGCCGCTTCAGCGAGTTCTTCCTTGGCGCTCGTCTCCTTCACAGTGGTGGCGGATGTGGTTGGCTCGTCGGCCGTTGACGGGACAGTCTTCGAAAGCTCGGTTGGGGTCGACGCCTCACCAAGCTTGGGTACGTCTGTCGGTTTACCCATCCTTCGCTCTAGCCGGTCCATCCTGGCAATGAGAGACTCGGGATCACTTGCGGTTTCAGGACGGGTCAGCTTGATCAGAGCCAATTCCGTCATGAGCCGCTCCTCGCGACCTTCACGGATTCTCACCAGAGCCTCACCAAGAAGATCGACTCCTCTGAGAACTTCGCCTGCCGGGATCAGTTCCGCAGCCTTCTTCCACGACTCATAGACCTCAGAAGGCTCATCGGATATCTCGGCGAGATTCGGCGCATAGTGGGCAAGGAAGACACCCCTGAAGAAACCGACGCACTCGGCGACGAACCGCCGCAGATCCACGCCCTCGGCAGATAACTCGGCGACGAGCTCTAAAGCTGCTTTTGCATCCTGGCCGGCGACTGCATTGGCCAGACGCAGAAAAACTTCCGAATCAGCGAGGCCGAGGGCCCTCCGCACACCAGCCATGTCGACCGTTCCGGCGCCGAGGGCGGAAACCTGTTCGAGAAGGGAAAGGGAGTCGCGAACCGAGCCACTCGCATGCCTGGCGATGCCAACGAGGGCAGGGGGGTCGGTCTTGTAGCCCTCACGGTCAGCGGTGGTCGAGAGATACCCGGCCAGTTCCTCGACCGGGACCGGATGAAAGTCGAATCGTTGAGTACGGGACCGGATGGTGTCAAGCAGTTTGTAAGGCTCGGTCGTGGCCAGGACGAAATGGACATGGTCTGGCGGTTCCTCCAAGGTCTTGAGCAGGGCGTTCCCCGCGGCCTTTGAGAGCATGTGCGCCTCATCGAGAATGAAAACGCGCTTTGAGGTCGCGGCTGAGGCGACGGTGGCAACACTCACCTTGATATCGCGTATGTCGTCGACCGAGTTGTGTGAGGCTGCGTCAAGTTCTAGGACATCGAGAGATGTGCCCTGGGTTATTGCTTCACAACTCCCGCATTCGTTGCAGGGCGCCCCGTCCGCATGCCGGTTCTCACAGTTGAGAGCCTTGGCGAGAATCCGCGCCGTAGAAGTCTTCCCGGTGCCGCGCGGACCGGTGAATAGATAGGCGTGCGCGACACGCCCATCTGCAATCTCGCGCGTCAGAGTTGTGGTGACATGAGCCTGACCGATCACGTCGTCAAAGGTCTGCGGCCGATACTTCCGGTAGAGAGCCTGATATTCCAAGACACCGCCACCGTACAAGGATCGGGGGACCGATTCACCGGGCCAGATTCGTTTTGTGAACCGAAATGGGTGCTGAAGCCACAAAACGGTTCACAAACGATTCACTTAATGACGGCTTCCGTCGATACTTCCACCCGTGACCCAGCCACTCATCGAAGAAACCGTCGTCGAGGGCGTGCAAACACCCCCCGCCGTCTGGGCTCGCGGCCTGGTGAGGAAGTTTGGGAAGACGGTGGCTGTCGACAACGTCGACCTCTCCATTCAGCGCGGGGAGTTCTACGGCTTGCTCGGCCAGAACGGCGCCGGAAAGACGACAACCATCAAGGTCATAGTTGGCCTCCTCCGCCCTGATGCAGGCACTGTTGGGGTCGGAGAGTTCGACACATGGAAGAGCCCGACTGAGGTCAAGTCGAGAATCGGCGTTCTTCCCGAAGAGTTCAATCTCTACGAGCGACTGACCGGGGCCGAACTTCTCGACTTCACAGCAGCCATGCACGGTCTGACCAAAGAGGTTGCGGCCAGCCGAAGGACCAAACTCCTGGCGCTGCTCGACCTCGCGGCGGCGGGTTCGAAGCTAATCGCCGACTATTCGAGAGGCATGAGAAAGAAAGTCGCCCTCGGAGCGGCCATCATCCATCGGCCTCCCGTCCTCTTCCTCGACGAGCCTTTCGAGGGAGTCGACGCTGTCTCCGCCAGGCTGATTCGAAACCTGTTGCGTCAGGCCGCCGCGGGGGGCACAACAATCATTTTCTCGTCCCATGAGATGCACCTGGTGGAGAAGCTGTGCACCCGCATAGGGATCATGGTTGAGGGTCGGCTCACAATTGAGGAGACACCCGAGGGGCTCTGCCGGATCACCGGCAAAGACAACGTCGAAGATGCCTTCATCGCGGCGGTAGGGGGCGATGAATCGGATGAATCCACGTGGTACGCCAGTTCGTAGAGCTGAAAGCGCGGCTCACCTGGAACGGGGTTCGCCACGACGTCCAGCG